>JBGSWM010000091.1:0-14279 GCA_041752435.1 Minisyncoccia bacterium
CTTATTAGGTCTAACTACCATCATATACAATATGCAAACACTAATGACGATAACCACTGGTGAAATTTATAAATCTTTATATGGTGCGAACTATCCTATAACCAAAGTACAAATTATTGACTTGGCGTTTGAGCGCAAGGCTTCTTACGGTCTGATAGATAAGTTAAAAGAACTTCCGGAAGGTATTTATTTTGGAATTCTTGATATTCAGAATGAGATAATTCAAAGAACATGGGACGAGGACGAAGATGGTGACAATGAATAAAACTAAATTAGTGAATATGTTTTAAACAAGTGCTACCGCGGATTTTGTTGCCGGTTAAATTCATACCTATAAGTGTTTTGTAACAGCTAAGGTCGATACATATTTTTTTGAAAGAGTAGCCGATTAAGTTAATTCTCCTTTTTAAAAGTGCGCCGGGAGGGATTCGAACCTTCGTAGGCTGATGCCAGCAGATTTACAGTCTGCCCTCGTTGACCGCTTGAGTACCGACGCGGATATTTAGGTGCTTGTCTAAAACCTAGGCAAGTAGGGTATAAATTACCACATAATTAGGAGTTTTCAAACAGTTTGGTGTGATAATATAAAGTTGTCATAGTTTATGAAAAAAGTTTTTCTACCAGCTCTTCTCTACCTGCTGCCGCTTGTTACTTTGGCAGCTGGACTGATACCTTGTGGTGATACTGTCGAAGATCGTTGTGATAAGAGTTTTTGTAACGTTTTGAAGCTGGTCGATAACGTCTCTGATTGGTTGGTGGGGATTGCGGGAATTTTGTTAGTTATATTGATTATTGTCGGTGGCTTAAAGATGGTCTTGTCGATGGGAAATGCTTCCGCCAAGCAAGACGCTCGGCGCTTTATCTCAACTGCGGTTATTGGGTATCTAATACTTTTGATGGCCTGGTTTGTCGTTGATACCTTTTTGAAGTTTTATACGGTTGATCCGGAGTGGGGGGTCTGGAATCCACTGGTGTGTCCTTTAGTCGGGTAATCTTTACTGGTCTGTGGTTTAATAGAGTAAATTAAGTCTATAAAATTATTTAGTATGATCAGAACTCTCATTGTCTCGGCTTTTGTACTCTTAATACTTCTATTGCCTGATTACACTTACGCACAAAGTGGCTTTGTTACTTGTTCTGGCACAGAATGCAGTGCTTGTAACCTGGTCGAAATGGCCAACGATGGCATTGTTGCGTTGTTTGGAGTAATAGGAATAATTTTCGCTATCCTCATGACTGTTGCTGGATTTGGTCTGGTCACTTCTGGTGGTAACCAGTCTGCCCTTGAGGGTGCTAAATCAAAATTCACCAACGCGATCATAGGCTTGATAATAGTTATGTCCGCCTGGCTTATGGTTGACACCATCATGCGCAATCTAGTGGAAGGTGACGGTAACCTGGGAGCGACGTTTGCTGGTTGGGGTCCTTGGTCGGAGGTGACCTGCTTGGCTCAGACAGCGACTGAAGTAGGAGAGATTCCAGAGTCGGGTGGCAATCCTCCAGATCCTAATGTGGACGCTGTTTGTACTGATGATGCTGCTTTGATGGCAAAATATAGAGGTTCACCAATTGGGCGAGAGGCGCCAGGGTTAGTGGAGATGATAGCTTGCTATCGGGCTGATCCTGCCGTTAGTGCCCTTCTCGATACCAACCAAATTTATACTGTCGATCGATCTTATCCACGATGTAGTCTTACTAACGGTCATACCGCGTGTGGACCTTGTAGCCATAGTGCAAATTCTAATCACTATGGTCGGGGAAGTGGTTTAGGGGCTAAGGCCGTTGACTTTAACTCAAAAGGTTCTGAGAGAGCATTGTATGATGCTTTGGTGGCGAGAAAGGCAGCGTGCGGTGGTACTTTACTCTTTGAGACAAATCATACTCACATAAGCATGTAATCGGTTTAGGATTTGGTTTAATTTTAATTTCTCTAGGAATGAGAAAAAATATGTCCCCGTCTCCCGCCGAGGTACGCAAGGCTGTTTAAACACTGCGGTCACGAATCACTAAGTATATTTGTTCGCTTTCAGCTCCAAATCTACTAAGTGTTCTCGACCCCACCTCGCGGCTCGTAAACTCGCAGCGCTCCGGTTCCCGCAGCGGTCACAAGTTACTAAGCATAATATTTCGCTACGCTCATATTCTGCTAAGTACTCGCGACCCCGACGCACTCGTTCGTAAACTCACATCGTTTACGTCTCCCGCAGTAGCCGAACGAGACGAAGGTCTCGTTCTAAAATGAAAAACCTAAAAGCGAATGCTTTTAGGTTTTTCATTTTGCTACTGCGGGCCCACGTGGACTCGAACCACGGCCTTTGGTTTTGGAGACCAAAATTCTACCACTAAACTATAGGCCCTAAAATGTCCGGGGGACATTTTAGTTGAGTGAAATACACAATCTAAAACATCACCCCCTCAATTCTCCACTCCGTAACTACTGAGTGGTCCCTATAGTAAGTGAAAAGGGAAGAGAAATCAATCTAGGAGAAAGTCTTTAACTGTTGAGATGATTTCGGTCTGATTGTCTGGTTTTAAACTCAGTATAGTCTGGTCGCGCTTTAACCAGGTATTTTGACGCTTGGCGTATTGCCAGTTTTTTTGCACAAATTGCAGGATGAACTCACTTTCGGTAATTTCTTTATCTATTAGCTTCAATCCCAAGGTGTATTCAAAGCCAATTTCCGTCAGACGAGCTCGCGACACACCCAATTTTATTAGTCCACTTATTTCCGCCAAGAAGCCGGCCTCCAGCCAAGTCTTGGCTCGCGTAGTGTAGCGTTCGTGGAGAATCTCTTTCTCAACCTGGAGTGATATCACTAACCAGTCGTAGGGGTTATCAGTTTGTTTGTTGTCTGGTATGTGTCCGAGGGCGTCTAAAATCTCCAAGGCACGCACTAGGCGCCTTGGATTGGCGATATCAATGCTCTCGAGCAAGGTCCGATCATACTCAGCTAGTTTAGTTTGGAGTTCTTCTAAAGAAAGCTTTTCCAGTTCGGCGCGGAGTGGCGGGTTAGGTGGTACTTCAGCCATAGTAGAAGTACCACGTAACTGATCAAGGTAAAAGAAAGTTCCACCCACTATAATCGGCACTTTGGCGCGCTCCACGATGTCATCAATAGCCGCTGTAGCCAGCTGTTTGAAGTCATGAGCGGTAAAGATAGTATCAACATCGGCCACATCAATGAGGTGGTGGGGAATACCGGCCTTTTCTTCTTCGGTAATCTTCGCCGTGCCAATATCTAAACCACGATAGACCTGCCTTGAGTCAGCGGAAATTATTTCGCCATTAAATTGCTTGGCCAGTTCGATGGAAAGAGCCGTTTTACCTGAGGCCGTTGGTCCGACGATAGCAATGATTTTAGGTTTTGGCTGTAACATACGGCGACTATAGCACTTCTTAAATCCATAGACAAATTGCCTAAAATATATTCTCATTATATTAGAAAGCGCCAGGGTATGGCGCTGGGGAGAGTAAAGATGGAAGCTGTTATTATCGGCTGCTACTTTGGCTGCGCTTTATGCTTCTTAGCTGGCTTCTGTATGCCAGCTCCCTGGGGAAGTCGTGACGGAGAAGTCTGCGGCAGGTTCTTCTTCGCCGGTCTTCTGTTGTTAGTCCTCGGAGCTATGCTTCAATGAGACAGTCTTCGCTTCGAGGAAGAAAAAAGTCCGCCCTGGCTGGGCTTTTGCATTTTTAAAACACTGATAGCGAGGCGTTAAAGCTTGCCAAGGGGTACCCTAGACAAGTTGCCTAGGGTACCCCTTTGCAGATTTGGATGGTAATTTTAATTTTGTAGAAAGACCGCTTGGTGATGTCCGTCGCGACGACGGTGTCTGATATACAGGTAGAGGGGGACAAGTAGAATAATAAAGGTAATAGCTAAGCCGAGGTAGCCAAGACGGTATGAGGTGGCGTCGATGAGGTAACCAAGGCCAAGACCGGATAAGGCGGCCACCATGGCATAGATCTGCGAGCGGACTGACAGCAGGGTGGCTTTGAATTTACTGTCTCGGATAATCTCGACGAGAAAACTATTACTTACTTCGCTCAGTCCCCACTGAAAGGCGTTAGTGAGAATCAAAATTGAAATAATAAGATTGACGTTGTCGGTCAGTCCCAATAGGCCAAATAATCCCACAAAGAGTATGATCTGGAATTTCATAAAACCATAGATAGTGAAAAGAGATTTGATTTTGCCAGTGTAAAAAATCATCAGGGAGGCTAAGGCGCGACCGATCCCAAACAGCACCCCGAACCATATTATGGGCACTTCAAGAACAACTTGATAGGCGCCGCGGAAGACTCCGGAAGCAAATAGTAAACCAGTAAGGATTCCTGAGAATAAAGCAAAAGCTAAGAAATGTAGACGGTAGCCTTCGACCAGAACTTGGCGAAAATTCTTGGTGCCGATTTCCGCTATTTCTTCGGGGGTTACTGGCGGCTTTTTTAGAGACAGAGCCGCTAGTAGGCCGATGATGTCAAAGATCAAACTAATTAAGAACGGAATTTTGTAACCATAAATAACTAAAAAGGGAATCAAGACTGTAAAAATTATTGGCACTGCAAAGCCAATTGAACTAACTTTACCAATTACTTCAGCGTAGTCCTTTTCGCGGCCAAGGACACGGAGAGTATAATGCATGAAGGCGCTCCCGGTGCCGCTCATAAAGGCTTGACTGGCACTGAGCATCACACCTGCCGCTATAAGGTACCAAAGACTATCAGCAAAAAGGAAAATCGTAGTTGAAACCAGCATGAGTACGCGAGAAATCACTAAAGCTTCCTTGTGACCCAGTTTGTCTGATACATAGCCACTGGGTATTTCTAAGAGAAAGCTAGCCAGGGTACTGATTAGGATGATGAGGCCGATGCTGCTCGCTGTCACGTCAGGAATAGTGAGGTAAAAGGCAGACAGGATAGCAGCAAAAATCCGCTTATTGGTGATAAGAAAAATAGCGTACTTCCAGATATTTCTTTCTAGCTGGAGTTTAAGGGTTGTATCTAGATTAGACATGGTTTTGTACTAATATGTGCCTCGGGAGGGGGTCGAACCCTCACACCTTGCGATACACGATTTTGAGTCGTGCGCGTATACCAATTCCGCCACCGAGGCAATGTGGGTTAGTCTAGCAGAAAAAGCCAAAGTTATAAACAGGGTATAAATTGCGCTGTGTTAGAATATAAACATAAAGCGAGCCAGGCTCGCGGGGGTAATTATTTTTCGTATTTATGACATTTCGGAATGACTCAATCTACTGGGTAGAATTAGACAAGATTGTTCCTAATCCCTTCCAACCGCGGCGGGAGTTTGATGAGCAAAAACTGCGTGAACTCGCAGATTCCGTGCGTATGTACGGTATTTTGCAGCCACTGACAGTCACGCGCAAAGAAATCGAACGTGAAGATGGGACTTTTTATACTGAATACGAACTGATTGCCGGTGAGCGGCGATTGCGGGCGAGTAAACTGGCTGGACTCTCACAAGTACCGGTTATCATCCGGGAGGGTGACGATAGTGAACAAGAAAAGCTCGAGCTAGCGATAATCGAAAATCTGCAGCGAGAAGACTTAAACGCCATTGACCGAGCCTTGGCTTTTCGTCAGTTGGCTGATGTTTTTGGTTTGCCGCACTCTCAAGTGGCTAAGAAGGTTGGCCGTAGTCGAGAGTACGTCTCAAACTCAATCCGTCTTTTAGCTCTACCTGATTATATGCAAAGTGCGCTCCGCCAGGCTGAGATTAGTGAAGGGCATGCGCGAACGCTTTTGATGTTGAATGACCGGCCAGAGGAGCAAGACGTAGTATTCCGCGAGATTCTTCTGAAGAAACTTTCCGTGCGTGAAGTCGAGCGGATTGTGCGTAAAATTGCGACCGACAAGGTCAGAAAGCGCGATCCAAATACTTTTGACACTGAGCTAATTGAAATTGAAAAGCAGTTTATGGAGACTTTGGGAACCCGGGTCCAGATCCAAAAAACAGAATACGGCGGTCGTTTGACCATTGACTACTTCGCGGTAGAAGACCTAGAGCAGATGCTGGCGCGAATGAAGGCAGATGGAATCGAAATGAAACACAGCCCAGCGGCAGTCTCCCTGCCCGCTATGCAGATGGCGACGCTGGTTGAAAATACCCCACTTGATATTAGTTCAAACTCACTGATCGAACCGGAAGCTGCTCCTGTCCCGGAAGTTTTCGCGGAGCGACGCTCAGAAGAGATAATGAATGAAAGTGATGAAGGCTTGATTAAAGAAGAAGAGTCAAGTGAAGACGTTATCAGTGACAGCCTCCCTCAAGTTGCGGCTCCGGCCAACACGGAAGTGCCACCGGCAGTCGAAGTCCCCGAAAACAGAGCTACCGAAACAGTAGTGGATACAAATGAGCCGGTAGTAGCCGAAGCTGAGGCTAGCGATGAAATGCCAGATATCATTGAGCCAGCCATCCTGGTGGCGCCACCAAGAGAGGCGGAGCGTCCGCGGTTTGAGTTTGACACTGAACCGGAGAAGAAAGTTGTTGAAGTAGTGAACACCGTGCCAGTGGCCGAGGTAAAGACCGAAGTACCTTCAGTACCAGCCGAAGTGACAGCTTCAATCAGAGCTGAAGAGACAACCTCTGCGCCAGTGCCAGTCGTCGAACCAGTAATAAATGAACCAACCCCAACGCCCGCTCCGATTCTTGAATCAAAGCCAGTGGCTGAAGCTATGCCGGTGGAGAAAAAAGACGATGAAGACGAAAGTGGTATCTATTCAATCAAGAATTTTTCGATCTAGAGATTTGTTTCTCTCAGTTTAATAATTTTGGTTTATCTCTTTCTCGAGCGCGGTTCTAATGCGGCGGCGAGCGAGCGAAGTTTTGGCAAAAGCCAACCACTTCTTAGTGGGGTGTGATGACTTACGAGTTTCAATCTCCACAATGTCGCCATTTTTGAGGACAGAATCAAGCTGGACAAGCTTACGGTTTACTTTAGCACCAGAGGTGTGGTCACCGACTTCGGAGTGAATGGCGTAAGCAAAGTCAATCGGGGTGGCTCCAACTGGTAGATCGACGACGTCACCAACCGGGGTGAAGACAAAGATTCGATTGGTAAAGAAGTCTTTCTGCATATCCTCGACAAATTCGGCGGTCGAGGACTTTTCTTGCGCGTGGGTTTGCCCAATCTGCGAAATCCAGCGGGGGATTTTTTCAGGATGCGGTGCTTGGGCACTTTGTTTAAGATCCGTGTCTGGCTCGCTTCGTCTCGAGAAGGGGCGGAAGAGTAAGGGGATTAAGCTCGCAAAGCGGGACGGCTTCTCCACCTCGGGACCAGTCACCGCCGGTTCCTTGTACGTGATATGTGAAGCGACACCAAACTCTGATTCATGGTGCATTCGTCTGGTGCGGATTTGGATCTCCAAAATCACGCCGTTTTGGGTGGTGACGGTGGTGTGTAGTGATTGATAGCCGTTGGGCTTAGGGAAGGCGATATAGTCCTTAACTCGACCTGGTAGTGGGCGCCAGAGTTTGTGAATGATGCCGAGGGCTCGGTAGCAGTCTTCCACCGAGGGGACAATCACGCGCATGGCCAAGAGGTCATAGACACCATTAATGTCCCATTCTTTGCGAGTCAGTTTATGATAAAGACTGTAGAGACCTTTCACTCGGTAGGAAGTATTAAAATCAAGTAAACCAATTTCAGCCAGACGTTTCTGTAAGACTTTTCTTTCTCGCTCGAGCAGCTCATTTGATTTACCAGCTCTAGTCTCCATCAGTTTCTTAACGCGAATATAAGGTTCGGGATAGACGTAGGGAAAAGCCAGGTCCTCGAGCTCTTTACGAATCTTACCCATCCCCAGACGGTGGGAGACTGGTACATAGACTTCCAAAGTCTCGCGCGCAATCCGGAGCTGCTTCTCCTTTGGCACATGCTGTAGGGTTTGCATGTTATGCAGTCGGTCCACTAGTTTAATGATGAGAACGCGAATGTCTTGGCTGGTGGCGACAAAGAGCTTGCGTAGACTTTCGTTGTGGCGGTCGGTACCGTAGTAGCGAACTGAGCTTAGCTTGGTCACACCCTCAACTAGGAAGAGGATCTCGTCACCAAAAAGCTCCCGAATTTGCTCTGAGGTGGCGGCAGTGTCTTCAATGGTGTCATGAAGGAGGCCGGCAGCGATGGTCCGGGCACCCATACCCATCTCGGCTAGCTTTTTGCCCACCTCAGCTAAGTGGACTAGGTACGGTTCACCGGAGTAGCGAACATGTTCGCGATGAGCTTCTTTGGCAAATTCATAGGCAGAGGTAATCAGCGCTTTGTCAGCTTCAGACAGGTTTTGAACTTGAACGAGAATATCTTTGAGCTCCATCCATTCATTGTAGGGGAAGCAAATATAAATACAAGTTTTAACCTTGCTTGAGGAGTTCAATCGCAACTTCGAGCGTCAGATCTTCGGTTTTGATGTTGTCGGGAATACTAATCCGCTTGAAGCCCTTCTTGAGATACCGGCCCGACTTTGATTCCATGACGTTAATTAGTTTTTTGGTGGCGGGATTGACGCCGAGCTCAGCGATAAGCTTTTCGCCTTTACGCATCTGCTTTGGTTCTTTGTAGATGGTGAGCGCTCGCTCGTACGTGATGGTGTAAGGATCGTCCTTACCTTTCAGAGAACGAAAATCACCAGCGTGTGCTAGGTATGGTCCGTATTGGCCGGTGTTGGCGACTATCGGTTCACCAGTTTTTGGGTGCTGGCCGAGCTCACGGGGGAGAGTGAGGTATTTGATAGCGTCTTCTAGTGTGACATCCTCTGGCTTAACACCGGCTGGTAGACTAGCGCGCTTAGGCGCTGCCTGCTTCTTACCCTTCTTTTTCTCTGGGGTTTCACCGAGTTGGACGTAAGGACCGTACTTGCCGTTTAAGACATAGATCGGTTCTTTGCTGTCTGGGTGATCGCCGAGTGGTGCCTCTGGCTTGAGTTCACTACCATCTATCAGCCTTGCCCCGTTACAATCGGGGAAGCGGCCACAAGACAGGAAAGTGCCGTTGCGACCAAGTTTGATGATCATTTCCGCACCACAATCAGGGCAAGGGAATTGTTTTGGTCCTGGCCCGAGGTTGGTCAACTTTTCAATATCAGCTTTGGCGGCGACACTCTTTTGGAACGGGAGATAGAAGTCGGTTAGAGTTTTAACGTAAGTTCTTTTGCCTTCGGCGATTTCATCTAGTTCGTCTTCCATCTCGCTCGTGAAAGTATCACTAATATAGTCAGCGAAGTGCTGTTCGAGGAAGCTTGAAACCACGTCACCAGTGTCGGTGGGCAGGAGAGTCCGACCTTCTTTAAGAACATAGCCACGATCAATAATCGTTTTCATAATCGAGGCGTAGGTCGATGGTCGACCAATGCCGCGCTTTTCTAGTTCCTTAATTAGGCCGGCTTCCGTGTAGCGGTTTGGTGGTTGAGTTTGTTTGGCTTCGATATCAATCGTCTTTAGTTGTAGAACTTCGCCGACTGATAGCTTGGGCACTTCGGTATCCTCACCACGAGCGGTGGTGTCGACCTCAAGCCAGCCCGGGAAAATCACGCGGGAGCCAAGGACAGCAAAGTCGGGGATAGTTTCTTTTTCGCCTTTTATGTTGGCAATGAGCTTGGTGCGCTTCATCACGGCGTCAGCCATTTGTGAAGCGACAGTGCGGCGCCAGATAAGTTCATAGAGGGCTTTTTGATCGGCGGTAGTGCCACCACCTCGCTTGGCGAAGTTGGTTGGCCTGACTGCTTCGTGAGCTTCTTGAGCCGACTTACTCTTGGTTTTATATTGACGCGGGGCGACATAATCTTTACCAAAGTCACTATGAAGTAAAGCGAGAATTTGTTTTTGGGCGATGGCACTGATGGTGGTGCTGTCAGTACGCATGTAGGTGATAAGACCAGCTTCATAGAGCTTCTGGGCGGCACCCATGGTGCGAGACGGTGAAAAGCCAAGTCGGGTGGAGGCCGCTTGCTGGAGAGTAGAGGTGGTGAAGGGTGGTTTCGGGGAACGTTTAACTTCAGTTTCTTTGAGGTCGCTAATGGTCCAAGAGTTGGCTTCACCAACACTTTTGATCCGCTCAGCTTCAGTTTTCTCACCGGGTTCTTCGGTACAAACAAACGGAATCTCCATTTTCCCCGCCTTGGTGTTTGCGGTTAAGGTGTAGTAGTCGTCGGGTATAAAAGCTCGCACTTCACGCTCGCGCTCCATGATGATACGTAAGGCTGGGGACTGAACTCGACCGGCTGAAAGTCCGTAACGAACTTTTTTCCAGATTAGACCAGAGAGATCATAACCGACCAATCTATCGAGTACTCGTCTAGCTTCCTGGGCCTCCTTGAGGTTGATGTCTAGATCGCGCGGGTGAGCGATGGCTTCTTTGACCGCTGTCTCAGTGATTTCATTGAAAGCGACGCGCTTGAGCTTTGGGTTTACATCCTTAATCAGCTCGGCGATATGCCAGGCAATGGCTTCTCCTTCGCGGTCGGGGTCAGACGCCAGCAGCACCTCAGTGGCCTTCTCCGCAGCACTTTGCAGGCCTTCAATCACTTTGCCTTTACCAGGTGAGATGATATAGCGGGGCACAAAGCCCGCCTCGATATCGACAGCGTCGTTATTACTCTTAGGCAAATCACGGACGTGACCAATCGAAGACAGGACTCGGTATTCTTTACCGAGATACTTTTCGATGGTCTTGGCCTTGGCCGGAGACTCAACAATGACTAGGGTGTATGGAGTGCTCATATATATGAAGTCCTGTAACAAATACTAGGCTTAGTTCTTTCTGTCAAATTTTAGGGGGCGGATAACTTTTAGAGTCGAGCGGTGTAGTACGGAGCATCATAATGAATATAGCCACTAATTTCCATTTGCATGAGGAGAATGGAAGCTTCGGACACGGGGAGGTTTAGTTGCCTGATCAAGGCGTCTTTTTCAGTTGGTTCCCGGAGGAGGTTCATTACTTTTTGTTCCTCTGGAGTCAGGTCAGGTCTTTCCTTGGCTGCCGTGGTTTCTTTCTCTGGCAGGCCAAGAGCGTAGATGATATCAATGGCGTCAGTCACGGGGGTGGCTCCTAATTTCAAAAATTGGTGTGTCCCTTTACTAGTTTCAGTAAAGATATTACCCGGCACCACCAGGACATCGCGATTGTAATCGGCCGCTAGCCGGGCGGTGATGAGGGTACCTGACTTGGGAGCGGCTTCGATGAGCAAGGTGGCGTGGGTGAGTCCGGCCATGACGCGGTTTCGCTGGGGGAAAGTCCAAGGTGCGGCGGCGGTTTCGGGTGGCAGCTCTGACAAGAGACCGCCGCCGCTTTCAAGGATTCTTTCGGCCAAGCGACGGTGGGAGGCTGGGTACAAGACCGACTCGTCTAGGCCGCTACCAGGCACTGCTAGGGTGTAGAGTCCGTGCTTTAGGGCAGCTTCGTGCGCCAGTCCATCAATACCGAGAGCTAAGCCAGAGATGATACCTACCGGATACCCAGCTAAACCAGCCATTAGGTGCTCCACGACTTGCTGACCATAGCTGGTGTATTGACGAGAACCGACCACGGCCAAGAGTTTGAGCTCAGGCGGAGGCAGGTTGCCCTGATACCAGAGTGTCTTGGGTGGATCTGGAATCTCCAAGAGGAGCGGTGGGAAGTCAGCGAGGTCTAGGGCTTGGATTGGTGTTGACATAAATAGATTATAGCACCACAGCCAGACTATTGCTTTTTTGTCAAAACTGTGATATAGAAACAGTAGAAGTTCTCGCGCCAAGATGGTTTCGTGTAGCGATTCTTATCGTTACACCCTCTCATTGAGGCAAGGTTCGTCCTTGTCCTCAAACCTGTAGTGGGCAAGGATGCCCACAAACCACAGGAAATGAAGGTAGACCATCATGTATGACGTGAACGCCATTCGTCGGGCCATCCCTCATGGGGTAGTGCCTTTTTTCCAACCGATCATCGACATCGCCGACCAGGTACCAGAGGTGGTATCGCGACAAGTGCCGCAGGAGGCCTTGAACCAGTTGTCTTATGAGGCGCTGGGCCGACTTTATATCGGAGGCCAGATGCTTTTGCCGGGGGAGTTCCTGCCGATCATCGAGGGCACAGCCCTGATGGTGGAGTTCGACCGGAAGGTCACCGCCAAGTCGATCAGACAGGTCGCAATCTGGAACGTTCACCGTTCCAACCCCTTGCATCTGCATGTCAACGCCAGTACCGAAGCTCTATCGGACCCAGGTTACGTGCACTTCATCTGGGAATCACTTCACGCCAATGAGTTCGCACCAGAACTCCTGACCGTTGAGGTGGTTGAGACCTGCAGCTTCTGGAAGAGGCCGGATATTCTCAACACTCTCTCGGCTCTGCGTTGGCTGGGGGTCAATCTCGCGATTGACGATTTCCCCTGCTGGCCAGATCCGCTGAGTCTGCTGCGATATCTCAAGCGGCAAACCATTGGCTTTGGTGCCATGAAGCTTGACCGGCCACTCATTCATGAGGTGTGTCGGAAGGATGTTCGGCAGCGGAAGTTCGATGAGGTGGCCAGGTATCTTGAGATTGCCCACGGCCTAGGCATGAAGGTGGTGGCTGAAGGAATTGAAAACTCCACGCAGTCTCTGACCATGCAGCTCATGGGGGCTGATTCGCTGCAGGGTTTTGGCATCGGCCTTCCTGCACCAAGCGAGCGCGCCCATCACCTCCTTTGTGGTGAAGGCAATCTCGTGCCGAATATGGTCGAAAGAAGCGGCCGCGATCTCCTGGTCGCAAATTCCTGATAGGAGGTTGTATTCCTCCCATATCAGACAAGGACCCTACTTCAGGGTCCTTTCTTATTATTTATAAATTTTTTGTAGAGTAGGGTATAATCTCCGGTATAATTGTTTTGTATGTTAGATATTAAATTTATTCGGGAAAATGCCGATTTGGTGAAGCTGGCCGCACAGAAGAAACGTCTATTAGTTGATATTGATCGCCTAATCTTAGTTGACGACGTACGCCGTTCCCGAATGACTTCAATTGAGGCTAAAAAGGCCGAACAAAATAAAGTCTCTGATCAGATTCCGGGGGCTACGACCGAGGAGCGCCGAGCTGAACTTATTGCCGCTATGCAAGGCCTAAAGGCGGAGATCCAAAAAGAAGAAGAGTCAGTCAAGTCAATTATGGAAGAATGGCAGACGCTAATGCTTAAGGTGCCTAACATCCCTGATATGTCGGTCCCGGACGGAGCGAGTGATGCCGATAATCAAGAAGTAAAAGTCTGGGGTGAAGAAACGCAGTTTGATTTTCCGGCTAAGGATCATGTCGAGATAATGAGCAGTTTGAAGTTGGCAGATTTTGAACGAGGGACCAAGGTGCATGGTTTTCGTGGCTATTACCTGCGTGGCGATGGGGCTCGCTTGTCTTGGGCAATTTGGAATTATGCCCAGCAGTTCTTCCTCGAGAAAGGTTTTGAACCACTTTTAGTACCGTCAATTGTCCGCAAGAGTAATCTCTACGGCACTGGTCATCTACCAAACGACGCTGAGGATGTCTACAAGACTCAGGACGAAGATTATCTTATCGGTACTAGTGAGGTTTCGACTATGGGCTTCTATAGCGATGAGATAGTCGACCTCAGTGCTTTGCCGGTGAAGTTCTTGGCCTTCTCGCCTTGCTATCGTCGTGAAGCCGGTAGTCATGGCAAAGATACCAAGGGTCTTATCCGTGTGCACGAATTTTTCAAACTGGAACAAGTGCTTCTCTGTGAAGCTTCACACGAAGAGAGTGTGCGCCTGCACGAATGGATAAACCGAAATACTGAAGAACTAATTGAGTCACTAAATATTCCGTATCGCACGGTTCTTAACTGTGGTGGTGACTTAGGACAAGGTCAGGTCAAAAAATATGACATTGAACTCTGGGTGCCGGGGGAGAAGACTTATCGGGAAATTAGTTCGGCTTCATACTTCCATGATTTCCAAACTCGCCGCTTTAATATCCGCTACCGCGATAGCGAAGGTAAGTTGCGCTACGCCCACTCACTGAACTGTACGGCTATCCCAACGCCACGAATTTTGGTCTCACTCATCGAGAACTTTCAAAATGCCGATGGTACAGTCACTATTCCTGAGGTGTTGCGCCCGTTTATGGGTAAGGATAAATTGGGCTAGAGAGCTTAGAAAACTGATAAGAGTTAGCACGAAGCGGCGCCATATAGACTTCTTTCAAAAGTGTGTGCAGATGTGCTTGGTTGGAGGGGTTTTTGTGATTGAGCCTTAGTTAAATGCTAAGGTGACCGAATAAAAATCCTGAAACCTGCCCAGATG
>JBGSWM010000092.1:0-3367 GCA_041752435.1 Minisyncoccia bacterium
GGCAAAACAAAACGCCCCTTGGGGCGTTTTGTTTTGCCGGTAAAATAAACTCGACCCCGCTTGTAAAAGCGAGGTCAAAGAAGAATTGATTCTAGAGTGGGGCATTAGTGTTGTGCTCCCAGATTGGTCTTGAGCCAACGCTGAGTCGCTCGATAAGCCCTGATGTGGGTTCCGTAGAGGCTGCTCTTGTAAGCATTGAGTTCAAGGCCTCGACGCCAGCCCATTCTGTAATACGGATGAAGGCTACGCGGACACTGCATCAGCAATCCGTCTTTCCGGCCCGCTCGGTACTGTCTCCAGGACTCGGTAATGTTCACCACACAAGTCCATTGGTGAGTGCTGCGGCGGGAACAGCCACAGAAAGAACATTTCAGTTCCATGTCAGTCTCCTTTGGTTGACTAAGCTTAATTTAACATAGTAAATGCCCGCAGCAAAATAGACAGTTTAAATCGAGTTATATGGATTAGAAATTTCCTTGCGGTTTGAAATGAGAGGGGTATAATGCCAAACATAAGAGAGATAAAGACGTTGAATTATGATCTGTATTTGGATGCTTGGATCATAAGGAGTCGCTAGCATAACCGGTTATCTTGACCACTAAATTGAAGGAACACCTTCTCTCTTAAATAAAGGTCGAAATTATAAGAGAGTAATTCATCGTGAAAGTGTTGACTAGTAATCCATATTTTGACGCCTGGATTACTACGAGCTAGTGGCGTAACCGGTCACCTGATAAACAGGGTTTTCTAACTCTATACCAATACAAAAAAGAGTCATGATAATAAATCACTCATTTGTGTTCGCCATTGGCTGACAACTCATTTGCGATAAACAATATGTTTATCAGTACAGATCGAGTGAGGTTAGTAAAAATAATTTGTGCGTCATTTGTCCTAGTGGCCGGAGGGTTCTTCAACCTAACAATCCCGGTACAAGCTATGACAACATGGTCCCCACAAGCACCATTTTCAGCGGTTGAAGTTATGCTTGAAGTGAATGAGGCAAGGCTTGAGGAGGGTTTATCGCCGCTTAAGGTTGCCCCACTATTATTTATCGCGGCCGCAAAAAAAGGAGAACACATGGCCGATGGATTGTACTTTGCCCATAATTCACCAGAAGGTTACTCACCCTGGTATTTCTACAGTCTCTCTGGCTACCGGTATAGCCAGGCTGGAGAGAATCTCGCTATCGACTTCATTTCTGCAGAAGCAGTGGTTGATGCGATGATGCTATCACCTGCTCATCGAGCAAACATCTTGGGATTGCAGTATACCGATTTAGGTATCGCTGTTGTGCCGACATTGTATGGAGGCTACGAACGCTACATGGTGGTCATGTTGTTCGGTAGACCGTTGTAGCAAAATGAATAAAGCGCGCTCCAAGGGCGCGCTTTATTCATTTTGGGTCACAACACCAGCCCTAAATTTGTCCAGATTTGCGAAGCCGCCTTGCGTGCTATAATCACGATACTTCGGTATGGCTGATCCACTTTCTATTCTTTTCGGTAGCACCGCTCGCGTCAAACTCCTACGCTTTTTTCTATTTAATCCGTCAAAGGAATTCACCTTCGACGACATGAGCAGGCGCGCCAGGCTTGTCCGGCGCACGGCTCGCACTGAGATTAGTGCCCTTGAAAAAGCTGGCGTCATCACGCGTCGTACAATATATGTAGATCAACCAGGCAAGAGCAAGAAGCTCAAGGTGCTCGGCTATGGTCTTAATAAGAAGTTTCCCGAACTACAGGCCCTGCAAACTTTTCTCTTTGAGACAGCGCCGATTGATGGCAAGAATCTCTTGGTGCATTTGCGTAAGGCTGGTCCGCTAGACTTTGTGACTATTGCCGGAGTGTTTGTGCATGAGTTTGAGCAAGAGCTTGATGTACTCATTGCCATGAAGAAAGTTTCCCAGGCCAAGATCGAGACGGCTATCCGCGCGCTCGAGGCTGAGATTGGGATTGAGATTCGCTATGCGGTAATGACCTCAGAATCTCTGCTCTATCGCGTGGGGATGAATGACCGTCTCTGTCGTGACCTCTTTGACTACAAGCATCAGATATTAGTTGACCGGATTGGGGTGCGCGACGAACTGCACAGTGGCTCCTATCGACCGTAAGTCTGCTGGTGAAACTAACTCAAAAACCACCCTTTGGGGGTGGTTTTTGAGTTAGTTTCACCACGCTTATTAGTTCTCTTACCCTTGCGCTTTTCTTAAGAAACGGTGCAGTAGAGATAAGTGCCTGTTGACCACAATAAATGCTTGACTTTATTTTTCAATTGTATACAATGGCGCCTACGTATTTATGAGATTTGGAAATCAAGCAAGCTAACCCGGTAAGAACTTCGCTTTGCGAGATTCCTGCCGCGGCTACGCGGTCTTTTTTATCCAGAACTCAAGGGGGTACGCGATATTTGATAAATCCTGTTGGTAAGCATCTGTCGACACTTAGTGTTGACGGGGATTTACCCATGGGAGTTGCCTGACGTTGGTTCAGGTAATCGCATATTCTAATGGAACCGATTTGATAAGGTCGGTTCCATAAAATCCTCGCTAGTTCGACGCTAGCGGGGTGGCCGAGCACGTCCCTAAAAAAGATATGCTCGGTTAGGTAAACGAACTGGTGGGTAAAGACAATTGCCGCAAGGCGGGTCTTTTCGTCCCCATCAGTTCAAACACAATTATCTGTCTTGTCCTTGTAGGGGCAAGGCAGAGTCTGGCTTTGATTACTGTATTTTTCAAAGACCAGACAAACACTCAAAAAATTGTACAGCGGTGTACAACATTCAGTAAGGATATTGTTTATCGCGTAAGCGGTGTGCAGTGTTCCTTAGTCTGGAGCGCAGCGAGAGTCGCGCAAAAGTTTACTTTTGCATGACCGAGCCAGCGAACAGACCAAGGCAGCATTACATCACCACGTAGCGGTGTTCAGTGTTCCTTACAGGAATGTAAGGGTGTATGGTGGATGCCTAGGCGAGAGGAAGCGATGAAAGACGTGGAATGGCTGCGATAAGTTTCGGCGAGGTGCCAATCAACCTTCGACCCGGAAATTTCTGAATGGGGAAACCCTTCTACTTTCAGTAGAAACCCTTGTATGAGGGAGCGTACGCAGGGAAGTGAAACATCTCAGTACCTGTAGGAAAAGAAAGCAATAAAGGGAACTTTCTTTCTGATCAGATTCACCGCAAGGTGAGCCATTATGGTCAGGAAGAAGGTTCTTGCGATCCCCTTAGTAGCGGCGAGCGAAACGGGGACAGCCCAAACCATTCGTATTTATATGGATGGGGTTGTAGGGCAAAAACGGCATTTAGTTGCAAAGAGTTACAAAACGTATGTATAGAAAAATGAGTTGGAAAGCTCGACCCCAGTAGG
>JBGSWM010000093.1:0-16887 GCA_041752435.1 Minisyncoccia bacterium
ACCGAACCGATCAAGTGGGGTAGGCGTATAACCGGTCAAATAAATTTTCTCCACTCCCGCCCCATCGGCGGTTCGAAAAATTGCCCCCACATTATAGTGGCTGCGAATATCACATAGCATGACGTACTTCATTACATGCTAGACTACCAGAGAAACCATGTTGAATCTATTTCCCATTCAGTGGCTGGCCTTGTTGGCATATTTTTTGCTGCGGTTTATTACGAGCCTAGTTCTACTATCTTTGGGCTTAAAGCAGCTACGTCACCGGGGTCGGGTTAGTCAGGGCATCAAGTTACCCTTCTTTCCTTTCTCACGGACGGCTTTGGGAATATTGATCTTAACTGAAATAGCTATCGGCGTTTTACTATTTCTCGGCGCTTTTACCCAAATTGCCGCCCTGCTCTTGATTATCCTAACCATTAAATTAATGATTTTCAAAAAGTATTTAACTGACCCATTAATCCCTAACCGCTCAACTCTTCTACTCCTTCTTGGTATCGGCCTCTCTTTATTTATTACTGGCGCTGGTGCCTTCGCTTTTGATTTACCTATATAATGTGTTATAGTGCGACCACCCAAAAAGTCAGTTGTTTGGGTAAAGCACATGCGCCTATAGCTCACCTCGGTACGCGTAAACAGTACCCCATACTGTTTACCCTTATTAAGGAGAGAGGGTCGACAAACGCAACCAATAGATTACATGCGCCTATAGCTCAGCCGGTAGAGCAGCTCCCTTTTAAGGAGAAGGTCCCAGGTTCGATCCCTGGTGGGCGCACAAAATGTTAGAGACTGGGCGAGAGCCTTGTCTCTTTTCATTTTGCAGACACCAGGGATCGAACCCCATCTTCGGGGACCCGAGAACGAATTGAATCGGCGAAGAGGGGGCGGGGTCGCGACTGCTTAGTAGAATGTGAGGGACGAAACATTATACTTAGCAGTGGTGACCGATCCCTGGTGGGCGCACAGACGCAAAACAATAACCTCAAGTCTAAAAGACTTGAGGTTATTGTTTTAGCACCTGCCCTGCGGCAGATGCGGCGTCTGTGCGAGACGGAGTCATGTTTCTGCTTATTCCTAAAGCAGAAACGGACGAGTCGGGGTAGCGAGTACTTAGATTTTTATGAGCGTAGCGAAATAAAAAGCTTAGTAACTCGTGACCACATAAAAAGAAATAAACGAGCCCGTGACAGTCAGGACGAAATGGTTTGTGCTTAAACTACAGGTTGCTATACTTTATAGTAATGTCTAGCCTCACCGTCGCGCAAGGGACCATTCATAAAGTGCCTAAAGATTTGCGCACAACTCTCCTCGCGTCTCCAAAAGTCTTGAGCATCTGGAACGACCTAACTCCACTCGCTCGTAATGAGTGGATCTGCTACGTCACCATCGTCAAGAAAGCTGAAACTAGGGAAAACCATATTAAGCGCTTAGCAGAAGAACTAATGAAGGGCAAAAAGCGTCCCTGCTGCTGGCCTGGCTGTCCGCATCATCGACCAGGAGCACAAAAATGGTTTTTCAAATAACTATTTAATTATCTTTAATCAAAATCATTATGGCCGCTACCAATATCTATCTCAATTTTAAAAATCAAACTGAGGCCGCCTTCACTTTCTATCAAACCGTCTTTGGGGGTGAGTTTGAAGGTAACGGCATCAGCCGCTTTGGCGACATACCACCCCAGGAAGGGGCACCCGAAATTGCCGAAGCTGACAAGAATCTAGTTATGCATGTCACCCTGCCGATTTTGGGCGGGACAAAGCTCATGGGCACTGATGCTCCCGAGTCGATGGGTTTTAAACTTGCGATGGGCAATAATGTCTATGTCAGTCTACATCCAGATAACCGCACTGAAACCGACCGTCTCTTTGCCGCCTTAAGTGAGGGCGGTGCGATAGAGATGCCGCTGCAAGAAATGTTCTGGGGTGATTATTATGGTTCTTGTGAAGATAAATTCGGTGTCCACTGGATGTTTAATTGTGAAAATAAAAACTAGTATGTCTACCTACCAAGGAAGCTGTCATTGTCAGGCCGTTAAGTTTTCCGTTGAGGCAGATTTGACTGAAGGTATTGAGTGCGACTGCTCGCACTGTTACCGCAAAGGCTTAATTTTGTCATTTGTACCAAAATCAGCCGTGACCATCCTAAGCGGCGAAGATAAGCTAACCACCTACCTCTTCAATAAGAAGCATATTCATCATACATTTTGTTCTATCTGTGGCGTTCAGCCCTTTGGTTCAGCCGACGAGACCGTAGCCATCAATCTCCGCTGCCTGCATGATTTTGACCTAAGCAGCGTTAGCATCAAACCTTTTGCTGGTAAAGACACCTAAGCGAGCTACTAGGTTCCCGATCATTCGGTCGGCGCTTTTTCTAGAGTAACTTTTATCTCCTCCTCTTCGCCCGCCTTAAGCACCTTTAGAGTCACCGTCTCTCCAACCTGATAATCTCTAATCAAACTAGTGAGAGTCTTTTGACCGTCTAATTTCTGACCATTAATCTCGAGGATAATATCATTCTCCCGCAAACCAGCCTTGTCCGCCGCCGAGCCAGGCAGGACAGCTAATTCACTGCGACTTTCGCCGCGCAAAATAATCACCCCGTAATCAACCGCAAGATTATTTTCTTTCGCTACCACTTCATCAATTTGTAAGTAGCGAATACCCAAAAACGGCCGAAGTATCTCGCCGTGTTCTTTAACACTTTGATAAACCAAAGACACCGAATCCGACGGCAGAGCAAAACCGATATTCTCGCCATTACCAGCCACGGCCACATTGACCCCAATCACCTCACCGTTGGTGTTTAAAAGTGGACCACCAGAGTTACCGCGATTGATGGCCGCATCAGTCTGAATCACTCCCTCGAGCGCCTCCACCGCCCCAGAGTCATCCCGCGCTGTAATATCACGCGACAACCCAGACACCACCCCCACCGAGACACTGTTAGGGAATTCGGCCAAGGCGTTACCGATGGCAATGACAGTTGAGCCAAGACGAATTTCTTCACTATTACCAAAAGACAAAAATGAAAATTCCTCATCGACATCAACTTTTAAGATAGCAATATCAAGCGCCGGATCCTTGGCGACTACCTCGACGTCATAACTATCACCATCGTTAGTAACAATTGAATATTCAACATCAGTCGCATCAACCACGTGGCGGTTGGTCACAATATAGCCATCGGCCGAAACAAAGAAGCCCGTTCCCCCACCAATCTCTCGCTTCTCCGTACCGACCTGTCGACTTTGTGGGACAGAAAAACCAAAGCCCTGACCAAATAGGCCGCCAAACGGATTGAATTCTTCATAGTACTGTTCAAGTATCGGTACATCCGCCGAGATGACGACGGAAACTACCGCTGGCGAAACCAACTCCACCATATCAGGAATATTTTCGACTGGCACCGTCAGGTTTAGGGGTAGAGAATTTAGCTGGCTATTGGTAGAGGAAGTGAGCTCTCGATAGAGCCATCGCTCTGGGACGAAGGCGTAAAAAAGATACAGTGTGGCCAGGGTCGAAATGACCGACACCGCCACCGTCTTAATGATTAAAGAATAGTCACTCGCTTTTGCTTGAGTCGGAAATTCATTATCCATATTTCTTAATACGTTTAATTTTTAAATTTCTTTCACAAATTCAGAGATATTTTAAAAAAATAATTTAGGCTGTCAAACTTAAGATGAGGAATTGCCATTACCCTTCACCTCAATCAAGAGTTGGTCTACCATTGTGGCAATCTGATCCCGTAATTCTCTAGTCATAGCTAGTCCGACATTAGCCGGATCGGTAATTTCAAAATAGCGGACTTTCGTATCGCTTTGGCTCACATACTCCGGCCAGGTCAAAGGCTCAGCCATCATCATCACCAAGTCAGCGGCTTTGAACGTCTCTTTAGTCAACTGATTTCTCTCTGCCTCACCAGCTTCGATACCAATCTCGCGCAAAGCTGACAAAACATCAGCCGCCCCAAGCTTGTCCTTGAGTTTTTGCCCCTCCATGTTCCCTTCTTTATCTAGTGACACTTTGGTTCCAGCCGAGGAAACAGTAAATTCACCCTTCGCCTTCTGTTTAAAAATTGCTTCCGCCATCTGACTTCGACCGATATTCGCGCGGCATACAAATAATACATTCATAAAATATCTAATTATCCCTTAAGCACCCATTCCTCTAAAGCGAGGTTAATGTCTACTTTGCCGACATGGCCTTCGTGATAGAGCAAGAGTAGTGAGCGCGAAAGATTTTCCACCTCGCCTGATTTAAAGTTAATAAGCGACTTCTTGGCTTTATTATAAGGAAAATCTTTCACCCCCGCCTCACTCGCCGACTTGGTCAAAATAGCTAGACGAAGAGTCTTCATCTGCCACCATAAAATACCAATCACTTCCTCGGCCGACATTCCCGCCCGACGCGACTCAGTTAAGAGCAACCACAACGAGCGCTTATCGCGGCGCGCCAGCGCGTCGGCCAATTTAAAAGCATCAAATTTTCCCCCGCCAGTTTTTTTGTATTCGGTTATTTCGGTCGCGCCTGAGAGCGGTTTTTTATCCGCTGCCAAGAGAGAGCCTTCAATCACCACGAAATGGTGACCAGAGGCAACTAGCGCCGCCGCTTCCCGACTTAGCTCAGCTAGGCAATCAGAATTAGTTGACGGCATGTCTATCAAGTAGGCGGCGGCGCCCCCAAACAGGGAGACTGTGCTTGAGGCACTAACTATCTGCCCCACTTCGTAGTCTTCAGGACTGAGCTGATGAACCGCTAAATTAGGGTCATTCTCACGCAGTTTGGCGAGCTTGGCAAAAGCCATCTGACGGACCGCTTCGGTATCATTACCATAGTAGACGTAGAACATAATTAAGCCTGGTCTTTTAGATCGGCCCAATTAGGACCAACCGCCACATCAACCTTAATTGGCACCCCGTGGGTGTCTTGGTCTTTTAAAACCCCTTCCATTAAGCCAACTAACCTAGGTATTTCAGCCGCTAGTAAATC
Source organism: Minisyncoccia bacterium (assembly GCA_041752435.1). Classification (GTDB taxonomy): domain Bacteria; phylum Patescibacteriota; class Minisyncoccia; order Phycocordibacterales; family UBA918; genus OLB19. Next base: position 4,992 of record JBGSWM010000093.1, read on the forward strand.
ATTTTTGATTTCAAACACTAGTTCGTCGTGCACCTGTAAAAGCATGCGGACGTTATCTAGCTGCCCAGCCGTTTTCTCCGCCACATAGACTTCATTCATAGCCATCCGCATCACATCAGCGGCTGTCCCCTGGATGGGCGCATTAATGGCCATGCGCTCGGCCTGCGCCCGAATGAATGGAGCCGAGGAGCGCATACCCGGAAAATGACGACGTCGACCAAATAAGGTTTCGGTATAGCCATGTTCCCGAGCATAGTCTTTTGTCTCGTCAAGATATTCGGCCAGACGAGTGAACGTCTGGAAATAGGCATTGAGAAATGACTGCGCTTCTTCTCGACTAGTGTCTTCACCGAGATTGCTGCGCAAAGCATTGACGCCCATACCGTAGAGAATCCCAAAATTAATTACCTTGGCTTTGCGGCGCATTTCGCTCGTCACCTCATCGGCATTAACCCCAAAAACCCGGACGGCGACTCCTGTATGGACGTCTTCACCACGCCGAAAAATATCGATGAGGCTTTTGTCACCTGAGAGGATAGCGGCAATCCGGAGTTCTATCTGTGAGTAGTCGATACCAACCATGGTGTAGCCCGGGTCAGCGACAAAGGCTCGTCTAATCGCTCGGCTTTCTTCGGTGCGAATCGGGATATTCTGTAAACCCGGATCCTTGGAGGCCATCCGACCGGTGGCAGCGCCCGTCTGAATAAAAGTGGAGCGAATTCGACCATCCGGACTAACGAGGACTGGTAATGCATCGACATAGGTCGAAACCAATTTTTGCAATTCACGATAACGCAAAAGGGCTGGGATAATAGTATGGTCATCTTTAAGTTTCTCCAACTCTGATTCTTTGGTGGAGCGCTGCCCACCAGCTGTCTTCTTTTGATTTTTTGGTTTTAGTCCCAACTTATCAAAGAGAATCTCTCCCAGCTGCTTCGGTGAATTAATATTAAATGCCACTCCCGCTTCGTCATAGATGGTTGTTTCGAGCTTAGCCAATTCCTTATGCATGGTCTTGGCTAGAGTACCGAGATAGACCGAATCAAGCGTGATGCCAGTTTGCGATAAATATTTCACCACTTCAATCAGAGGTTTTTCGATTTTGTCATAAACACTCTGGAGGCGTCCTGTCTTGGCGATTTCTTCCGTCAATCTATCTTTGGTTGATTGAAAATCAGCTGTGCCAAAATAGGCTCGGCCGTACTCCATAATATCTACTAAGGAGGCGTTGGTTCGCTCACTCTCAAGCAGCCACAACATTACTTGCGCTTCGGCCAATTCTGTCTCGTCTACTGTCTCGGCTAAACCAGTCGCTGCCTCCGGTGGTAAATCAAGAGCATTCTTGACTCGGGCACTGAGGGTACGGAACCCCAACTCGCTAAACAGATTGATTATCTCTTCAGTCTTGGCCGCCTTCTGCCAGTGTACCGAAGGAACCGTAAATTCAATCGGTACGTTGGTTTGAATGGTCGCTAGCATCTTCGAGAAGCGAGCCTCCTCCTCTCCTTCCTTAAGGAGCTTTATCATTCGCGGCTTGATGCCGGCCGCCACAAACGCCGCTTCGTCCTTTTGCAGTTTTTTATACAACTTATCTAAATCACCAAAGTTTACAATCAACTCGGTAGCAGTTTTCTCACCGATGCCAGCAATCCCGGGAATATTGTCTGAGGCGTCTCCGCGCAGACCTTTGTAGTCCGCCACCAACTTCGGCACAAAGCCAAAGCGCTCCTTGACCGCTGCCTCGTCGTACAAAATGGTATCGTTTATTCCCTTCTTCAGGGTATAGACCTGGACCTGCTTACCCTTCACACACTGCATGGTGTCCATATCACCTGAAGCAATAATCACCTCAAGATCAGAAGTTTCCGCCACTATTTTGGCAATAGTGCCAAGAACATCGTCCGCCTCAAAACCAACGTGCTCATAAATGGGAATCCCGAAGGCGGCAAAAATATCTCGCGAACGGGTAATCTGCGCCACTAGTGTGTCATCAGTTTTTTCCCGCTTGGCTTTGTAACCATCAAAGGCCGTGTGGCGATAGGTAGGTCCAGGCAAGTCGTAGCAAGCGACAATATAATCTGGTTTTAAATCTTCAATAATCTTCAAGAGCATGGCCACGACCCCGTCGAGAGCCCCGGTCGGCTCACCACTCGGTGAGCTAAAGTCGGGCAAGGCGTGGAAGGCACGGTGCAAAATGGCATGCGTATCCAGAATAATCAACCTCGGTTTAGGAGTTTTCTTGCTCACCTCTTCAGTATACCGATTTTTGCTTGTCGTCGCACGTTATAGGAAATTTTCCTAGGTTAGACCTGATATCTTGACTAACCGTTCTTCATTATTTGGCTGACTAATTTCGAGCCGAACCACACGCTGACCAAGCTCAGTTTCAATTCGCTCTCCCCACTCAACCACCAAAAGAGTCTTGGGCTTTTGTAATAACTCCGCAAAACCAAGCGGTCCTAGCTCGGTCTTATCTTCAATTCGATAGGCGTCCATATGGATAAGCTCACAAAAATCAGAATCAGTGGTGGCATAAAACCTCATAATGACAAAGGTGGGGCTAGACACCACCTCACTTACTCCGAGAGCTCGAGCCAAAGCTTGCGTAAAGGTAGTCTTCCCGGCCCCTAGATCACCACTTAGAACTACAACGACAGCATTTTCTTCTTTGACTCTAACCCTCAACTCATTGAGCAGGTCTCTCGCCAAATCATCCCAGTCACTTATTTTTTTAATGGTTCGTTCTAACATAGATGACCTACTATAGAACAAGAATTAACAATCGTACATGCTACAATATTTAAATTATGATGGACTTTAAAGATGACGCGGTAAATACTCGCTTACAAGACCTCCGCAAAAATGAGGAAGAGAAAGTCATGCAAGGACTGGCCCCGCAGCTGGGACTAGAATATATAAACCTTCATGGCTACACCATCAACCCCGAAGCGGTTAGCCTTATTCCTGAAGCTGTGGCGCGCGAAGCGCAGATAATCGCCTTTGAACTAACCTTCAACTCTGTATCGGTAGCGATGAAAAACCCGAATGATGCTAAGGCTCTCCAGGCTTTAGAAAACCTCCAAAATACTTCTCGTCTGTCAGTCCTCCCCTTTCTTTGCTCCACCGAAAGCCTCAATCACGGCTACAAAAGGTATGCCGACCTCGTGACCACCAAGGCCAGGGCTAAGGGCGTGTTTGATATTGATGCCGAGGACATTAAGCGCTTTACCGAAAAAATTAAAAGCAAGGCTGATGTGGCAAAGCTCATGAGCGAAGTCGGCCAAAGTAATAACGCCAGAAGAGTAACTGAGGTGCTAGAACTCGTTTTTGCGGGAGCGATTGCTTTGCGTGCTTCTGATATTCACATTGAACCAGAAGAAAATGTTGTTCGCCTACGTTATCGCCTGGACGGTATGCTGAATGATATTCACGATATAGATCGCTATATCTATGAGCGCATGATCTCCCGTTTGAAGCTGCTCGCTGGCATGACCTTAAACCAACGCCAAGAGGCGCAGGACGGCCGTTTTACTTTCAATGCCGCTGATCGTGATGTCGAAATCCGCGCCTCTATGATACCCGGTGCGGCCGGCGAATCGATGGTAATGCGTCTCTTGGACCCGTCAGTCGCTAGCTTCACCCTGGACAAGATTGATCTAAATCCTATTCTTCGGAAGGCCATGATGGCCGAACTAGCTAAACCAAACGGTCTTATTCTCACCACTGGCCCAACTGGCTCTGGTAAAACTACCGCCCTCTATGCCTTTCTCCGCGCCGCTTATTCAGAAGGAGTAAAAATTATTACGATTGAAAATCCTGTGGAGTATAAACTTGATGGTATCGTTCAAACCCAAACCGGCGACGATTACACTTTCGCCTCGGGACTGCGCGCCGTCCTGCGCCAGGACCCCGACATCATTATGGTCGGTGAAATCCGTGATAAGGAGGTGGCGGAGACCGCCATTCATGCTGCTCAAACTGGACACTTAGTTTTCTCGACCCTACACACCAACAGTGCTGTTGGTGGCTTCCCTCGTTTAATTGATCTCGGTATTGAAGCTCGTTCACTTGGTAGCGCGGTTTCGGCCATGCTGGGGCAAAGACTAGTGAGACGACTTTGTCCAGAATGCAAAAAGCCCTACCCAGCATCCGAACATGAAGCGGCCGTACTGAAACAAATCATGAGCCAGCATCCTGAACCAGTCACTCTAGAAACACCGATTACTTTGTATCAGCCAGGTGGCTGTGCCAAATGTAATAACTCTGGCTACAAAGGTCGAATGGGTATTTTCGAAGCAGTTCTCATGGACGAGGCGGTGGAGGAAGTCGTTATCCGCGATCCTCGTGAACACTTAATTCTAGCGGCCGCCAGACCTCAAGGCATCCCCACTATGACCGAAGACGGAGCGGTTAAGGTCCTAAACGGTGACACCTCATACGAGGAACTCGAACGCGTGCTGGAACTCCCAAAACTAAACGCCGTGGCGCCAGCGGCCGAAACGATCAGCCAAGACCAGGAACCTGACGAGGACACCTTTTTGACCCACATTGTAAATTAGTCGTTATCAAATATAAAAAACCGCTTTGGTCAAGCGGTTTTTTATGTCGGATGTGCTATAGTCGAAACTAGTTAAGCCCAGTCTGTTTTTTCCAGAGTATAACTCTCTAAGCAAAGCTTCCGCATTGAAAGTGGATACCGCGCTAAGGCAGCACTGAGCACCCTCACTCAAGGTGAGAGCCCAAATACGCCTCGCAACGTACCCAAGTTGCTTAGAGAGTTATCGTCTGGAAATCTAACGGCAAAGAAAATAATGGCCAAAGAAAGGCCGGCAGGGAACTACTTACCGGTAATACTAGCACAGATTAGATTTTTGTCAACAGCCTAGGCTATTGCCTGTCCCGGCTAGATAAAAGGCAGCTTTGGTCGTTTAAATTTGTTATTATTGCTACATGTCAGAAAAAGCCTTACCTCGATCAATAACTAAAGATGAAGCCGGTAACTTGGACCAGACCCTACGCCCCCAAACCTGGGAGGATTATGTTGGCCAGACCCAAATTAAGGAAAATTTACGCATTCTTCTCACGGCGGCTAAGGAGCGCGGTCATGCGGCCGAACACATTCTTCTCTATGGTCCACCTGGTTTAGGTAAGACCACTCTCGCTCACCTCATCGCCAAGACGCTCGGCACCAACCTCCGCGCCACTTCCGGTCCAGCCATTGAACGAGTTGGTGACTTGGCCGCCATCCTCACCAACCTCAGTCCGGGTGACGTCCTCTTTATCGACGAAATCCACCGCCTCTCTAAAGCCATTGAAGAAGTTCTGTATCCGGCCATGGAGTCTGGTGTCCTTGATATCATTATTGGCAAAGGACCCTCCGCTCGAACTGTTCAGCTTGATCTGCCCCCCTTTACACTAGTAGCCGCCACCACCCGCATCTCTATGCTCTCAGCTCCACTTCGTTCACGTTTTTCAGGGGGCACGTTCAGATTAGAATTTTATTCCACCAATGATCTCAGTACGATTCTAAATCATTCCAGTCAAGTACTCGGTGTCTTAGCTAGCCCGGACACCTTAAAGACTATCGCCGCCCGCAGTCGGGCCACTCCCCGCACCGCCAACTACCTTATAAAACGTTGCCGCGATATGGCTCAGCTAGCTGGAAGTGAGCTCACGGCTGACATTGCCGAGAAAACTTTTAACTTACTTGGGGTTGATTCACTAGGACTCAACGGCCAAGACCGCTCAGTGCTCCAGGTTATTTCAGAAAAATTTGCCGGTGGGCCAGTCGGTCTAAACACCATAGCGGCAGCGACTGGCGAGGAGCAAGCCACCATCGAAGATGTTATTGAACCCTATCTTATTCGTCTCGGCCTCCTTGAAAGAACCCCGCGCGGCCGAGTAGTCAGCGCTGACGGGTTTGCCCACCTAGCTTCACTTAGTAACTAAACCTCACCCACTACCTATGTCTGGACACAATAAATGGTCAAAGATAAAACACAAAAAAGCAGCCACTGATGCCGTGCGCAGCAAAATCTTCTCCAAGCACTCAAGTATAATTACTATGGAATCAAAACGAGCCGGTGGCGACGTTAATTCTCCCGGACTCGCTTCGGCTATCGAGCGAGCGAAGAAGGACTCCATGCCAAAAGATAATATTGATCGTGCGGTAGCCAAAGGAGCCGGTGCTGAGGGAGCTAGTTTGGAAGAAGTTTTGTTTGAAACCTTTGGTCCAGGTGGAGTAGCTATTTTGATTACCGCTGTCACCGACAACAACAACCGCACCAGCCAAGAAATTAAACACACCCTAAGTAAAAACGGCTATCAGCTCGGCGGCCCTGGTTCGGCGAACTGGGCTTTTACCAAAAAGGCTGGCCACTACGTCCCCACCGCTCCACTTCAGCTTAGCGATGCGGATGGAGAAAAACTCGGCGACCTAATTGAAGCTCTGGAAGAACAGGCTGATGTTCAAGACATCTACACTACCGCCGACGAGTTAACTGTGACTGAATAAAATATGAGAGTTCTGGCCATCGACCCTGGTTATGATCGACTTGGAGTCGCTATCATGGAAAGTGGTCAACCTCTAAACTCTCTGCTGTTTTCAACCTGTCTCACCAGCGATAAAGGGGCCACTATTGCCAGCCGTATATACGAGCTCGGCCAAGCCCTTGAACAAATTCTTAAGGATCACCAACCTGATTGTGTGGCTCTAGAGTCACTTTTCTTTAACAAGAATATTAAGACCGCCCTCTCGGTAGCTGAAGCTCGAGGAATGATTCTATACTTAGCTACCAAAGCGGATTTAACTGTCTATGAATTCAACCCCACCACCGTTAAACTAGCCACAACGGGCTACGGCCAGAGTGACAAAACGGCCGTCTTCTCTATGTTACCCCGCCTCGTCGCCGACATCCCAAAGCAAGCACTTGATGATGAATATGACGCTATCGCGATTGGGGTAACCTGCCTTGCAGAACACAGACAAAGTCGGTAAAATCCCTTGCACCAACTAGGGTTGAATTTTAGCGTTAATTCTGTTACAACAATCGGTAATATAATAATATTGTTAATATGGTATTTTTTCGGAGCGATGAGGAAGAATTAGAAGCAGAAAATCCTGATGATGAGGAGGCGACTTTAGCTGACGATGTTTTGGATGAGGTAGAGGGGGCAGCGGACGAGGTAGTGGAAGCTGATGGTATAGAAGGCTTTGGACTAATCGCTGAAAGTGATGATGAGGAAGAAGAGAAAGAAGAAGACGCTGAGGATGACGGCAACGAATCATTAGAAGAAGACGCTGAGGATGTTGATTTTGATACTTTTGATGACGTAGACGAGATGTAAGAACATCAGCCTTACTATCTCCACCACCAAAAGACTAGACCCGGTAGAGGAACAAGGTAAAAACCAGTGCTTAAAGCACTGGTTTTTTACTTCGTTTAGTTTTTAAATTCCACTAAAGCAATATTCTTTTTACCCCGCTTGAGATGAAGCAACTCGCCATTTTTAAACAAACTACAGACATATTGTGGATCAACTTCCTTTGTACCATTAATGGTAATCGCGCCGCTTTCGAGGAAAGTTCGCGCTTCCCGCTTACTGGTCGCCAAACCTGTCTCCACCAGCAGGTCAACCAAAGCCACATCCCCGCTAACTTTAAATAATGGGGCGTTTTCTTTTAGTAAATCTATTTCATCTTGGGTCAACTGATTAGCCATCTCCGCACCGAATAGATAATCGGAAACTCTTTCTGATTTTCTAGCCGCTTCATCGCCATGAACTAGAGCGGTAACAGAAGCCGCCAACACTCGCTGCGCTTTACGCTGACCAGGATTTCGGAGCTGCTCGGCTTCAATTTCATCAATTTCAGGCAAGGGTACCAAAGTAAACAATTTCAAATAATCAATCACATTTTCATCTGTCACATTGAACCAAAACTGATAAAACTGGTAAGGGGTCGTTTTCTCGGCATCCAACCAAACTGCATTGCCTTCACTTTTACCAAATTTTTTACCTGTCGTCTTATCGATTATTAGGGGCACCGTCAAGGCGTGGACTGTCGTCCTCTCCACTCGCCTAATTAAATCTACTCCAGCAATTATATTACCCCACTGATCTGATCCGCCAACCTGAAGCGTGCACCCTTCTTGGCGATAGAGAGTTAAGTAGTCATAAGCCTGCAAAAGGGGGTAGGCAAATTCGGTATAAGAAAGACCCACTTCAGCCTGAAGTCTTCTCGCTATAGCATCCTTCTTAATTAATTCATTAACCGTAAAATGTTTACCGATATCGCGCAAAAAAGGCAGGAGTCTAAGCTCACCTAGCCAATTGAGGTTATTTACAAAAGTAATTGGCTCCCCACCAAGTAAACGCTCGGCCTGCGCTTTTAACTTAGCCACCCGCGCCGCCACCTCTGCCTCGTCAGCAATAGTCCTCTCTTGGTCAGGCTTAGGATCACCAATAAGTCCAGTCCCTCCACCAACCAAAAACATCACTTTATGCCCATACTTAATTAAGTGTCGCAGTAGCATCCAAACCACAAAGTTGCCGGCATGGGCCGAATCGGCGGAGGGGTCAATACCGTGGTAAACCACTCTTTTCTCATCATCCACCAAGACAGCCAGGGATTCGGTGGAAAATTGGTTAATAAAGCCTCTGGCGGTGAGTTCTTCTGATAATTTCATCAAATAACTCTAACACAATTTGACGCTCATTTGTCTAGACAAGTCGTGCTACTATTGGCAATATACATGGCTCATAAAACACTATCTATGATTAAAAAGTGGTGGAAAAAAATCAGTGTTAAAGAGATTTTGGTTGATATTTTTATTGTCGGTTTCGCTCTTTGTATTATTTCCCTGGCCGGTATTTTAATCTGGGTTTCCACCCTTGAGATTCCTGATTTGTCATCTTTTGAGGAGCGTCGGATTCTTCAATCGACCAAGATTTTTGACCGCACTGGTGAAATTCTCCTTTATGACCTCCACCAGGATGTCAAACGAACTGTAGTTCCTTTTGAAGAGATATCTCGCCACATCAAGAACGCCACTATCGCGATTGAGGATGACCAATTCTACAACCATCTCGGTATTGAGCCGACGGCTATCTTACGAGCTGTTATCACTAACTTCAGCCAAGGAGACCTGCTCGGCGGACAAGGTGGTTCAACGATCACTCAGCAAGTTATTAAAAACTCAGTCCTCCAGAGAGAGAAGACCGTAACCCGAAAAGTGAAGGAGTGGATCTTGGCTATCAAACTAGAGCGAGTCTTGAGCAAAGACGAGATTCTGGCTATTTACTTAAATGAATCACCTTATGGCGGCACTATGTATGGTGTGGAGGAAGCGGCCCAAGCTTTCTTTGGTAAACGAGCCGCTGATGTTAGTATCGCTGAAGCAGCCTATATCGCCTCTCTCCCCCAAGCCCCCAGCCGACTCTCTCCCTACAGCAACAACAAGAGTGTTCTTGATGAAAGACAACAGCTAACTCTACAGAAGATGTCTGAGCATGGCTTTATTTCGGAAGATGAGTACAATGCCGCCAAAAGTGATGCGGTTGAATTTCAACCACAAGCGGTGACCGGAATCCGTGCCCCACACTTTGTTATGTTTATTCGTGACCAAATTGTTAGACAATTTGGTGAAGAGGCGATTGCCGAGCGCGGCCTAAGAATCATCACTACTCTTGATTGGAAATTACAAAAAGAAGCAGAGGCGATTGTAGCTGAGTATGGCGCCGCCAATGTTGAAAAATTCAAGGCCGATAACGCAGGCATGGTAGCGACTGACCCGAAGACTGGTGACCTCTTAGTAATGGTTGGTTCGCGGGATTACTTCAGTGAAGAAATTGACGGTAATTTCAACACCACTATTGCCTCAAGACAACCAGGTTCAGCTATCAAACCATTTATATATGCCAGCGCTTTTAGTAAGGGTTATCTACCAGATACTATCGTTTATGACGTAGCTACCCAATTCTCCCCCCAATGTCCGCCTGATAGCCAGAGCTCAGAATCACCCTGCTATGCCCCTAATAACTACAACAATAAGTTCCTCGGGCCGATTAGTCTACGCAACGCTATGGCACAATCTCTCAACATTCCCGCCGTAAAGGTTTTGTACCTAGCAGGACTTAAAGATTCCTTAAAACTCGCCGCTGACATGGGTCTCACAACTCTGAATGATCCAGAGCGCTATGGACTGACTTTGGTTCTTGGTGGGGGTGAGGTTCGACTATTGGATATGACCTACGCCTACGGCGTCTTTGCTAATGAAGGTATAGCCGCTACCCCACGAAGTATTATTCGAGTCGAAGATAGTCGCGGCAACATAATCTCTGAGAACAAAATTGAATCACATAAAGTCTTAGATAAAAATGTCGCCCTGATGATTAGTGACGTCCTGTCTGACAACGTGGCTCGCACCCCACTTTGGGGAGCCAACTCATTAGTAAACTTCCCCAATCGCTCCGTCGCTTCAAAGACCGGTAGTACTAACAACCTTCGCGACGCTTGGCTAATGGGTTACGCGCCCAACCTAGCGGTCGGCACCTGGGTTGGTAACAACAACAACGACCCGATGGGAGGCGGTCTCTCCGGCCTAATTGTCACCCCCATGTGGCGCAAATTTATGGATTTTGCCTTAGCTGAATTACCAGAAGAAAGCTTCACTCAACCAACTATCAACCGAGTTGGCTTAAAGCCAATAATTCGGGGTGAATTTATTGATACTTCTTCACTTTTAGAAAGTATCCAATCTGGGAGTGAAATTAATGTCGTCGATATATACCGCAATCTACACACCATCCTTCACTTCGTGGATCGTAGCAACCCCAACGGACCGGTACCAAGCAACCCAGCCAATGATCCTCAATATGAAAACTGGGAATATGGTGTCACTAAATGGAAACTTGATACTTATGGCATTGGAACTGAAACAACCCCTTCTGAAGAGGAAACGAGTACTGAGGAAAACAATTAGTCTTAGGGTCGATGATCTTATCTTATATCAACTAAAGTATCACCTGCGGGGAATTTTTTACCCCGAGACGCTTTTTTAGTTCGGCCAAAACTTCTTTCTCTTTCATTTTTACCTCTTGCTTAATCATGGACGACCCCGTAATAGCTAGAGTTTTGGTTGATACCGTATACGAAACTTGTGTCTCCTTTAGACGCAAACCCAGAAGCTCGCCCACGACCCGTACTGCTTCTACTTCAACTGTTTGCTGAGGAGCGACTAAAGTATGTTTATACTTAGCGAACAAGTCTTTGATAGAAGTCACTTCTCCGCGTCGTTTTGCCATATTTTAGCGATTCATTGGCATCACTAGGTACCTAACACTCTTATCGCTCACACCACTGATAACGAGCGGTCTACCAATACCGGCAAAATGTAAAATAATACTATCTTCAGGAATGTGCGATAAACAATCAACTACGTACTGTTGGTTGAAATTTAAACTTAACTCCTCACCCTCAACAGTGGCGCCGATCGAATCTGTCACATGACCAACTTCACTGTTTTGCGAAGACAGTGTGATATTTTTCGTTAAAACCGATAAAGTGACTTGTTGATACTTATTAAGAAAAACCGCTGTCTTCTTAAAAGCTTTCAGTAAATCAGCTTTAAGAAGAGTCACTTTAGTCACATATTCTTTAGGAATAATTTGCTCATAATCAGGGAAAGAACCTGTCACTAAACGAGAAGTTAAATAAACCCCATCAGCAGAAAACTCCAAAGCACACTGATTTTCACTCTGAATCAGTTTTGGATCACTGGCGAGTAAATCACAAATACGTGATATCTCAATCGCATTCTTTTGTGGTATTAAAATATTTTGCTCCAGTATTACCCCCTGTTGAGGTACAGTTTTTTCCATCAAACGGAAAGAGTCA
>JBGSWM010000094.1:0-2642 GCA_041752435.1 Minisyncoccia bacterium
GAGATCTCCGGTCTTTACCTTGTCGCCCACTGAAACAGCTGGTCGGTGATAGAAGGCTGAGAAGTCATTAGTCCGTTGGAGTGATGTGAGTGGGTATTCCTTTTTCTTACCTTCTTTATTCTTGACAACAATTTTCTTAGCGTCACACTCAATCACCTCACCCGCTTCGCTAGCGTAGATGACCCGTCCGGTATCGCGCGCCACCATTCCTTCTACACCAGTCGCTACTATCGGTGCTTCTTGAATGATACAAGGAGTAGCCTGCTTCTGCATGTTTGAACCCATGAGCGTACGGTTGGCGTCGTCGTGATTCATGAACGGAATCATGGAAGTCGCGACCGAAAAGGCCTGGTTGGTAGCGATATCCATGTACTCCACTTCATTCTTTGGAATGATGTGTGGGTCACCCTTCTTTCTGGCCTCCACGAAGGCTGGGACAATTTTACCCTTCTCATCTACCTCGACCGCGGCGTGAGCAATATTAAACTTCTCTTCTTCGTGCGCATTGAAGTAGACAATCTCGTCAGTTACTACTCCTTTTACCACCTTGGCGTAAGGTGTCTCAATAATACCGAAGCGATTGACGCGAGAGTACATCGCTAGACGAAGAATCAAACCAATGTTTGGTCCTTCTGGAGTATGAATTGGACAAAGACGGCCATAGTGCGAGGTGTGAATGTCACGCACCTCAAAGCCCGCGCGCTCGCGCGTTAGACCTCCGGGTCCAAGGGCTGAGAGCGTACGTAGGTGCTCGATCTCAGCGAGGATGTTTTGTTGCTGACTAAACTGTGAAAGTTGGTTGGTGCTGAAGAATTCCTTGATCGCAGCCTGCAGTGGTCGTGGGTTGATGATTTGCATCGGCAGACTAGTCTCAGCCTCAATCGTCGACATCCGATCCTGAATGTTTCGCTTCATGCGAGTCATACCAACCCGAACACGCTGTTGGAGCATTTCGCCAAAGTAGCGGACGCGTCTAAAGCCAAGATGGTCGATATCGTCTGGTAGAGCATCTGGCTCGTGGTTGAGGACAATGATATTGGTTAAAATCAGACGCATGTCTTCAATGGAGATTGTGCGCTCACTCGTAGCCTTCTCATCGATTGGACGACCGAAGCGTTCGTTGAAGTGGTGACGACCGATTTCTGATAGGTCGTAGCGTTCTGGAGCAAAAATAGACCGCACAAACTCACGCGCGTTCTCAACAGTAGCCAGGTCACCATCACGTAGACGGCGATAGATTTCGACAAAAGAGTCATCAGTGGTTTTGGCTGGGTCCTTGGCGATAGTCGCCTTCATATATTCCTCACCACGCTCAACATCCTTCACGAGCGCGATCATGTCTTTTTCCTTCTCAACACCAAGTACACGCAGGAGTGAAGAAATTGGGAACTTCTTCTTGCGGTCAATCTTTACATAGATAACTCCGTCGGCATCAGACTCAAGTTCAATCCAAGCGCCACGAGCGGGAATGATTTTGGCGCCAAAGAGTTGGCGTCCTTTAATTTCTTCTGAAGTGAAGAAGATACCATAAGACCGAGCTAGCTGTGGCACAATAACGCGCTCTACACCATTGATTATGAAGGTACCATGGTCAGTCATAACTGGCAGGTCAGTCATGAAGATTTCCTGGTCTTTCTCACTCTCAAAAGTCTTGTTCTTCAAAATTACGTGCGCACGAAGAGGGGCTTCGTAAGTCAGCTTGTTTTCTTTAGCAAACTCAGGGGTGGTCTTGGGAGCACCAAGCTCATATTTTTTGAACTTTAGTTCAAACTTCTTTTCTGAGTAGTCACTGATGGGAGAAAATTCAGTGAAAATTTCCTTGAGAGCAGTCTCAATAAACCAACGGTATGATAACCGCTGTGGCTCGATGAGGTCGGGTAAAGGAATTTGTGGTGGTCGACTAACTTGAAAAAACTTTTGTGGCATGTGTCCAACCGACACTTCCACCCCATTTTTATCTTTACCTGCTGACATAAAAATATTTTGTCTAAACTTATAACCCCCAAAACGTCACAAAGACAAACAACGCAATGAATTGCGTCTACTGAACTTTATTAAGTTTTATTTTGCTAATATCGGCATCACGCACGTGACTTACTCCGCTACAACAAAAATCTCCCACCCAAAACACAATCGAGACCCTTTGCGTATGTGGCGGGATTATAGCAAAACTGTGGAAAACTGCAAGCACTTTTCCCCGCAATGTGCTTAAAAGCACCTTCCACACACCCCGCCTCTGGGCCGCCCTAGGATGAAGCTTGGGAGGGTGCTTGATTTTTAGCTATATTTTCTCCGCGGCTCAAGGTAGATAATACAGAGATGCTTCCCTCCTATTTTCTTGTCTACGACAGCGAAAATTCCTTACTCTCGCTCGGATCAGAGACAAAGCAAAACTATTTGCTTTGTCTCCACTTCTCTATCTCAGCGTGGTTACCACCCAAGAGAACCTTAGGGACTTTGTATTTTTTCTTCTTGTATTCGAGAATTTCTGGACGGGTATACATCTCTCCTGAGGAAACTCGCTCATCTTCAAGTGATTCAAAGGTTCCAAGGACCCCGGGGACATTGCGCGCCACGGCGTCGATGATAGTCAGAGCCGGTAACTCACCACCAGTGAGGACGTAATCTCCGACTGACACCTC
>JBGSWM010000095.1:0-7637 GCA_041752435.1 Minisyncoccia bacterium
GATCAAACTGATTTGGCAAATAGGTAGTCATCGTTTCGGCTTTCAATCAATCTAAAACCATAGGGATGTAACAGAGTCTTAAGGTCTTCTAGTTCGGTTGTCTCAATCATAAGGCAAGCACCAACCCGCATTAGTGAGAGGGTTTTGTTCATCCCGGCCAAGACTTCTTTCTCGTAGCCTTCAGTATCAATCTTCACAAAGCCCACCTTAGCCATCTCAGGTGGCAGCAAGAGGGAGTCGAGCGTCACTATATCGATATTCATCGTAATGTCATTCCCACTCTGTTCGGCCGTGATGTGGCCGCCGCCCTTGTGCATTGGGTCGACCGCGAGGGTGTGACTCTTGGCCTCACTGCCGGCAGCGGCTTTATGTAGGTGCGCTGAGGCTGCGATTTGGTTGAGAGAGACATTCTTCTCTAGGGTGGCAAAAACCTCTGGGTTTGGCTCAAAGGCGTGTGCGGTACTGTAGCCGTATTTTTGAAGCGCCATGACGGTATAGATTCCCCGGTTGGCGCCGACGTCGATAAAAATATCTTTGGTGCTAGTCCGGTTTAGCCAGGGGCGTAGTGCCTGTTCAAAGTAATTAGAGCAGATGGTGGTGCTGTCATCAAAAGCCTGGACCAAGAAGACACCACTGTCGTTTCTGATCACAAACTCAGGCTTAGGGAGAAAGCGAACTAATTGATGAATGAGGAAGTCAACTTTTGGATGCATGTGCTGCAAGAAAGAGAAAATTTTGGTCAACCAAAAACAAAAGAAAAACAGTGTTTTTGATCCGGTCACGACCGTGAGTTCATGGTAGTCCTTCTTGAGTAGACTGATTTTTTTGAAAAACATTTTAGATTTTAAACAATTAAGTAGGGTAGGGAGAGATTAAACAAATTTAGCGACCAGATATTTTCTGTATTACCTTTCTAAAGAAACCATATAGACTATATCTCATCGTACCATTGGTGCCTACTTGGCCACTCATTAAAGTTATTGGTCGACTATCAAGCTTATGATACCAATCGCTTTCCGCCATATACTGCTTTTCTGTTAGCGGAAAGAGCAGAGGGAAATGTCTGACTATTTTTTGTAGTAATTCGGTTTCGCCGGGCTTGTTTCGCGACTCCGAGACAAAAAGTGATTCGTGCCCGTGACGGTGGAAATAAAAAGTATTGGGGACCACGAACATCTTGCTGCCGGCCGCCAACTGTTTGAGGGTAAAGCCCCAAGCTTCATGCAAACCCTTGCCGTACTCAAAGTAACCACCTATCTTTTCCCAGCTGGCTTTGGTGTAGAGGAAGTTACCGCCCGGGCCAGGATTAATATGTCCAGCAAACAAGTCTTCGATTTTGAGCCAGCCAGTCTGACAGTGCCAGTAGTGAGTAATATGCTTGGTTGAGTCAATAAAGTAATGATACGAAGCAAAGGCAGCCAGGTCAGCCTTTTGTTCTAATAAGTTTTTCTTAAGAATCGAGACACTGCCCGGAGCCAGGATGTTGTCCGCGTCAAGATTAAAGATTAGTTCATTTTGGGCGACTCTAATACCAACATTGCGCGTGGCTGGACAGCCTTTGTTCTCAGCGTTTTTTAAGTACTGTAGTGATGGATATTTGGCTTTCAGCTTTAAGATGACTGCCTCAGTGTTGTCAGTAGAAGCATCATTCACTACTATCACCTCGTCACCTGGTTCGAAGTTGCCGGCAAAGATTGAGTCGACTGATTCGGCAATCGTCTTTTCCGCATTGTAGGCCGGCATCACATACGAGACATGGGGAGTAGACATAAGCTATTTGGTGAAGACGAAGCAGCCACAAGCATAGTCCTGGTAGGGAACAAGCGCTGGGTCGGCATTTTCGATTAGACCCTTAGTCCTCCAGTCGTCAGGAATCAGAGAGAATTCCGTCAGCTTTAAACCAGAGAAGTATTCAGTTATCTGCTCGTAGCTGTAGATGCGGTGAGCGTTGAATTCAATTTTTGGCTTGCCCACCGGCGTGACAAAAATCAGTGTTCCGCCTGGAGCCAAGATTCGCTTTAACTCAGCGATTGCTTTAAGGTCGCCATCATAGTCGACAGGGTCGCCATAGCGGCCCAGGCCGACGTGCTCAACAGTATGCATACAAGAGAGTGACTCGAGGCTATTATCAGCAAAGGGGAGAGCCATCAGGTCACCATGCTTACTCTCTAGGTTAGACAAGCGTAGCTCAGCTGGACGATAGTCATAGAACTCAGTCGGGACAAAAGCCGAGACAATAGTGGCAAAGCGCAGGGTAGAAGCAATGTCGACGTGCTTTTTTGGCTGATGGCGAGCTATTACTCGAGCCGCCCAGGCGGGGTGGTAGGTGTAATGGGGGTCAAAGGGAGTGGTCTTGGTCTTGTCTAGCAAACACAAGAAAAAGTCACGCTTGCGTAAGGGAAAGCGAGATGAACCAGTCTTAGCGGCCGTCGAAAACTTCTTGTAGTCACCGATAAAATCAGGAATCTCGATCAGACCACGCAGGAATTCATAAATACCAAGACTCCCGGGAATGATTTTTTTAATAGAATTAAGAATTTTTTTCATAGGATTTATCGATAGCCAAAAATATTAACTTGCATATCCATGCCTTCGTACTGCTGCCTCTCAAGGAAAGGATTTTTTGAATGAGAACCGCCCGGTTCTAGATAATACCTAAAGTTGGCCTCACTGAGTATCGTTAATATCTCGGCCAGAGTCTGTCTGTCTTTAGAGAAGGAATGATACTCGACAAATATATTTTCAACGCCTCCCAACTTATCTTTTACCGAGTTAAGGACATCATATTCAGCGCCTTCTATATCAATTTTCAAAAAATCAACTTTTTCCGTTAAGTACTCAGCTAGGGAAACGGCTTTTACGGTGATTGGTTTTTTATTAGAGCTAGCAGCAATGAGGGATCCTCCGTCGGCATGGTCGCTGTAGAAAGTAACCTCACCAGGAGTGCTGGTGACACAGGCTTGAACGCAAGAAACCCCACGACTTACGTTTGCCGATTCAAGGTTTTCTTGTAAGGTAGAAAAAATGGCCGGATCGGGTTCAAAAGCAACCACTTTAGCCTCGGGGTAGAGTCGTTTAAAATATATGGTGGCTAAGCCGATATTTGCTCCACAATCGATGATGAAAGGATTGGGTCGACTAGAAATAAAGCGATAAACTTCACGAGTGAAAATCTCGTCGTGCATGTAAAGGAAGGATGACTTATCAATTACTTTGCAGTTAAATCCCGGGTAGCTAGTATAGAAGTCCTGGAAGCGTTTGTGAAGACGAATACGAATTCGTTCAATCTTTTTTAGTAATGACATGGTTATTTTCATATCAGCGGACGATGGCATCATAACATTTTTTAACTTTTGAAGATAATTTGACCCAGAAACTTTTTCGAAAGACCAGGTCAACGAGAGCAGAGTCTGCTTGTTTATTGACCGCAAGGCTATTTGGTGAAGGTAGAGATAGTTCTAATTTTTGTGTCTTCCTAGTAAAGGAGGGTTCCGTCTTGGTGTTACTAGCTGCTATGTCAAAGCCGATATTATCAATCAGGTTAACTCGTGGGGTTAGGCAGAGTCCATTATTTTTCAAAATAGAGTATAGCCAAGGGTTAGCCCAAGAATCAACTTGTTTATTCTTTATATGTTTAAAATGTTTGACCCAGAAATTAGTGTGTTTCTTTTTAAGAAAAACCTCATTTCTCAAAAGTGATTCTCTAAGTGAGTCGAGGTCTTTCATGTCGGGATCAAATTTATCCCAGGCTCGACGCCAAGTAGCCCAACCCCAACTATGAGCTAATCGCGAAAGGAAGTAATAATCAGAAATAGAAACATTCGTAGCTGGTAGGAATGATGTGCCGTTAATATGCATGACTTGCTGATTGTTTTGGTATGCTTCTAACATCTCGGTGGCAAAGATGAGAAATGATTCAGTCGGAAGACAGTCATCTTCTAAGATGATGCCTTGATCAACGTGTTCGAAAAACCACGTAATTCCTGTAGAGACTCCTTTCTTACATCCCATATTTACATCTGAAAAACTAGTGGCTACTGTACAAGGCCAGTCAATGTGATTTTTTACGATGGCTTGTGCTTCACGGCAAAGGACATCCTCTTTTATTTTGTCTGGGCGCGGTCCATCAGCTGATACAAAAAGTTGTCTTGGTTTAAATTCTCGCAAACGATCAATCAGCTGTCTGACTTTATCAGGTCGATTAAAAATTAGGATAAGAATGGGTGTTTCGGAATAGTACTTCACTGATTGAGTTTATTTAGAAACCCCTGCTGCCAAAAGAACGGAGAAATCTTCTTCCAAGCTACCTCAGCATCACGGAAAGTGGCGTCTTTGTTGGTCATTATTTCGGTCACTTCTTTTTTAACCAAGGTTGGATTAATAAGGTTGCAGTTGGCAAACTCAGGACTGGCTAGAGCCGCTTCCATAAAGGGACGCAGCGGCCCTTTAAACCAGTCGACCATCGGTGCATTAAAACCAATCTTAGTCTTACGGTAGGCTACTTCTTTAGGTATCAGATCGGCCACGGCGTCACGGATAATTGATTTGGTGTAGCCATTTCTGATTTTGGACTGCCAAGGGAGAGAGAAGGCCAGACTGACCAGGCGGTGGTCCATAAAGGGCATACGAATCTCGACACCGCGCATCATGCTGTAGCGGTCGTAGTTGCGCAGGAGGGTAGGGAGAACAGTTTGGTGAAAAGAGATATAAAGCTTCTGGGTGAAGTAGTCCATCTTTTTAAAGTTCGGGTGGTCTTGGTCAGGGTGAGAGTTTTTGTAATTCAGAAGATGTTTGGCGGCATTTTTCCCAAACTGCTTCAACCAAAAAATCCCTTTCGGTGGTAATTTACCAAACTGCTGACCTTCAGTGAGCTGACTGTCGTAGTATGTATCGATGACCGCTTTGCTATTTTTATAATTAAACATCTCATCGTGGAGAATGTGTAAGTAGTCAAAGCTGTAGCCACCAAATAGTTCGTCCGCTCCATGACCATCGATAGTTACTGTCACCCCGGCTTTTTTCATAGCACCATAAGTCGCGACAAAAGGTATGTGCGGCGTGATATACAAATCTTCAAACCGGTAGATATCGTCACTAAAAGTACTCAGATGATCTTCCGGTTTGATGATGACCGGGGTGATACTGGCACCACAGTGCTCGGCTACTTTCTTGGCCCAGACTATCTCATCTAGCGGTGTACCGGGGAAGGAAGCAGCAAAGGCATGCTGCCAGTCTAGGCTAGCTCGAGCGCCAGCGCCAGTTTGACTGAGATGAGAAATAGCCCCAAAGACGGCACTAGAGTCGAGTCCTCCACTGAGAGCCGTGCCAATCGGCACGTCTGAGCGCATGCGTATCTTGACCGCATCGAGAAATAGCTCACGAAACATCGCCACCTGATCTTCATATTTTTCCGGCACAGCTACCAGATGATCGAGCGTATTCCAGTACCGCGTCAAAGACAGTTGGCCATCTTTATACCAGGCGTAGTGCCCAGCCGGGAAGCGCTTAATCCCCTCAAGGAGACACTCCTCAGTACTTTCATAGTAGAACAGGTGAGGGATGTCGTCGACGATTCTTCGATTAGGAACGATGCTAGGCAGTAGGGGAGCTAAGGCCTTCATCTCCGAGGCAAAAGAAAAACCAGCACCAGCCGTGGTATAGAAAAGTGGTTTTTTGCCAAAGCGGTCGCGGCTGAGTAAGAGTGACTGCTCGCGGCTGTCCCAAATCGCCAAAGCCCACATGCCATTGAATTTATGTAGACACTCTGGTCCCCACTCTAAAAAGGCGGCCAAGATAATCTCAGTGTCACTCGTGCTTTTGAAGTGGTGACCCAGTTTCTCCAGCTCCTCCCGAAGCTCAATGAAGTTATAGATTTCACCATTGAAGGTAATGAAATATCGACCGCTCGCATCCGCCATCGGCTGCTTGCCACCCTCTGAGAGATCGAGAATAGACAAGCGGCGGTGACCGAGGAAAATTCTCGGGGCTGCATAGTGCCCCTCACCGTCTGGTCCGCGATGAGCAATAGTATCAAGGCACGCCAAGGCCTGTTCTTTCTCTATCCGGCCAACCTGTCCAAAGATACCACACATGGTTATTTAGTGAAGTGGAAGAAGCCACATCCCCAATCCTGATCTTTCACTATCGCGGGGTCAGCGTTTTCAATAAAACCGACTTCGCGGAAATTATCTGGCACCAATGAGAACTCAACTAGTTTAAGGGTAGGGAACAGAGCGAGTACCTGTTCGTAAGAATAAATTCGGTGGGCATTAAACTCCAGCTTAGATTTGCCGACTGGAGTAACAAATATAAATGATCCGCCCGGAGCCAGTACTCTCGCTAGCTCGCTGGCGGCTTTGATGTCACCTTTGGGGTCGATGGGGTCACCGTAGCGCCCGAGGCCAATATGTTCCAAGGTATGCATGCAGGAAAGTGATCTGACAGTGTCTGAAGCGAAGTGTAAATTGGTTAGATCACCGTGCTCTGATTTGTAGCCGGACAATTTTAAATGAGCTGGTCGATAATCATAGAATTCAACTGGCACAAAAGCTGAGACAATAGTGCTGAATTGCAACATCGAGGAAATATCGACATGCTTCTCTGGATTGGTTTTTGCCACTATCCGGGCTGCCCAGGCCGGATGATAGACATAGTGAGGTTCAAATACAGTAGTGCTGGTTTTGTCTATCAGGATTGGCTTTAGATTACTTAGTGACAGAGAAAAGCGATTGTCAGACTGTAGACCTTTCTTTAATTTAAAGTAATCGGAAAAGTACCAAGACAAAGCTAGTAGTCGGCGAAGATTCATGTAGACAAAGACCGAGCCAGGAATTTTACGAATTGATCTTTTGGTGGATTCAGAAATCATGATAAAAGAGTTTTTAATTTATAAGCGAGTCTTTTAAAAATGTTTGGGTTTAGATCGATTTTTTGCCTTTTGAGATTAAACTTGCGGGCTAGGTTTAAAGTTTCCTTTTCGATTAATTTAGGTTTTGTACCACTCGCTCCAACGCCGCATCTTAAGGTGTTGAATTGCAGTAGCAGACTACCTGGGTGACTGGAAAGTAAAGTCATAAAAGCCTGGCTGGCTTCGGTAAATCTGCCTTGGCGATAGAGCCAGAGAGCCTGAATTAATATATCACGGTCGCCGTGATGGTCGTGATAAGCATCAAAACCATCAGGTTGTAGGTAGTTTTGATAATCTGTTTGAAACAAGCCAGCTTTATCAGTTTTAAATCGCTCCACTACAGCGGTCTGCAGATTCTTTGTGCCTAACTTGGTTTCAGTAAAGACGTTGAAGTCTAAGATTAGATCACGCGCTTCATTACTTAGCAGATGCATGATGTCTTCAAATATGTAGTACATATTGAGTGAGTATTCACCAGACTCATAAACTCGCTCGAAGTATGATTTCCCGGCGCCTGCCTGTCGGTGCCAAAATATTGAATTGGGGCATACTCGGACAATGTTCCCGGCAGATAGGTAGCGCATTTCAAAGCATTGAGTATCAAAACCGTGATGCTCAGGATAGCTGGCGGTTTTCAAGTATGACTCTTTGGTATAAAAAAAGTTATCAAGCAGAGTACCGCAGCCATTTAGTAGGTCAAAAAGTCTGATAGGGGAGTCGACAATTTTGT
>JBGSWM010000096.1:0-1965 GCA_041752435.1 Minisyncoccia bacterium
TAGTCGGAGCGGGGCTGCCCCCGGAAAGCCGTTGACGTAGGCTTTGTAGTGCTTCTTCATGATGGCAAAGTTTTTAAATGGTAACAGTTCACAAAACAAGTAGCTATGCTCCACCAGGACCCGCAAACGTTCCGGCAATGAGACATACTCAAGCTGCGTATCTGTACTGTCAGCGACGGAAATATCCTCGAGCTTCACCCCGTGAGTTGGTAGTGCTTTCATTCTAAGCGGCAAGGCCAAAGTCGGATGAAAAAACCACGGATTACCAAACAAGGCGCGTCCGACCATCGCCCCATCGACACCACTCTCTGCTACCTTGGCTCTAGCGTCACTAAGGGAAAGAACATCGCCGTTACCTATAATCAAAGTCTCTGGTGCCAGCTCGTTCCGCAACTCTACCACGCGCTTTAGTCGCTCCCAGCGAGCTGGCACTTTACTCATCTCATTTCTGGTGCGAGCATGGACCGTGAGAGCCGCCAGCCCTTCCTTAAGCAAAGTCGGTATCCACTCCTCTACTTCATCCCGGTGATAGCCGAGTCTGGTTTTGACCGAAACCGGAATCGCACCCGCATCACTCTTGGCCCCTCGCTTGGCCGCCTTGATGATGAGCTTGGCTAGCTCAGGGGTTTTAATCATCGCTGCACCACAGCCTTGGTCGATAATCGCCCCGGCCGGACAACCCATATTGATATCAATGCCGTCAAAACCAAGCTCTAGACAGAGTTGGGCCGCCTTTTCCATATACTCTTCATTACTAGTAAAAAGCTGAGCGACAATCGGACGCTCTTCCTTTGTATACCAGAGATCAGCCAGGAGCTTTTCCTTACCCTCAGGCGTGGCTCGCATTAACCCGTCCGCGGAGACAAACTCTGTCCACATCACGTCTGGACCACCGGCTGTACCGTCCGCTCGAGGGTGAGCACTGTACTTCGCGATCATCCGGCGAAAAGGCGCGTCCGTCACGTCCGCCATCGGGGCGACCGCAAAAAATGGTTTAGGTAGTTTTTGCCAAAAATTCATAACGCCCAGTTGTAACACGAATTCACTGCGTAACAAAACTTTATTCTAAAACCTCTTCAGTCACGGTAGCAGTACTTGTCGCTGGCGGCAAAAGCGGTTCTTCGTTGACGAACACCTTGGTACCAAAGCGGAGATCAATATATTGAAAAGTCCCTGGTTCAAGATCAGAAAATTCCTCAGAGCGCAAAATGGTATTGAGGTTTTCAATTGTCCGCGCCGGACTCTCGTTTAGAGTCGCCTTTATCTCACCGCCGCCAGCAATGGTGAAGAAGGCATCTCGCACCGCGTCGACCTCGACTAAGCGCACATACCAGCCCGGCACTGCACTCTCAAGCAAACTAACAAACTCTTTGGTAGCGAGATAATCCGGTAGCGGCAAAACAGTCACTCCACGTTCTGGTGGAAGCTGAAGGTTGTAGTACCGAACCAATGACCCACCGGAAAGTGACGGAGCCACGCCAAAGGCTAAGCCTGTTTCATCAATAAAAAAGCATTCATCAGTGGTCTTGTCCTTACACCACAAGGCTTCGGGAACATACTCCTTGAAAGTTATTTGCAATGATTGATTATTTAACTTATCAACCTGCACCTCTTTGATTCGTTCAATCGTTTTAAGATTTTCAATCATTGCTGCCTCGGGATAGAAAAAAGTAAATCGTTTAGGAATCAGTCCTAAATATGTCCCGACCAAGACTTCTTCGGCTTTTTCTCGAACCAAATCAGCCTCCAAGGTCTGACCGCCGGTGGCAGTGACGGTAGCGATAGTAAACTGTTCTAGTCTAGTCCCGTGCCAGACTAGAGTCACAAGGAGAGCCACCAAACTAAATAAGCCTAGACCAATGGCAAACTGCCGAATGAGCAAAATGGTCCCGGGGTTGAAGTAGCGCTTTTTCGCTGGCTTTGGTCTCATGGTAAGTATGTTAGCACGAAGCGGCGCCCGTATAC
>JBGSWM010000097.1:0-5408 GCA_041752435.1 Minisyncoccia bacterium
TACCAGACACTCGGCTACTATAACCAACGACGGATTCACTCCGCTTTTAAGCTACCACCGGCGGTGTTTGCAAAGAATTATCAACTCGAGGTATTATTAAAAGACTTAGAAAAGGTGTCTTAATTTTGGGGTACCTTCCAATTCAAATAAACTAAACTTTAGCAAAGTTAGAAAAAACCCACCTCGGTGGGTTTTTTCTTTGGTCAACGTCGACGCGCAGCTCGCTGCCTAGAATTGGGACTTCTCTAGTTCTCTACCAGTTACGGCCGGCTGGCTTAGGATGGTAAATGAGCTTTACTCAAGCGGCACCAAGATTTCGTTGCGTACCATTAGGGGCATCGATAGGGGAGGATTGTAGCGAGCGGTTTGGACTCCACCCGTTGGGGTTACTTGGTCTCGCAAAAGTGCTTCGTTCAGCTTGGTTTTCATTTTTTCCATTCTTAAGGCCGTGGGGTACCAGGAGAAAGTCAGGGCCGCCACTTTTTGGGCCGGGACTTCACGCAAGGTGACGGCTGGGTTGTTGGGCAGAGGTAGTGTCTCAAGAGTGTATTTACTCGGCAAAACAAAAGCGATGGTCCGCTGGCCATCCGCACTTGGTGATTCGATGACCGGTGAGGTCATCGCGATTTTTTCAGAAGAATTAGTTTGGGCAGCATTTTCTAAGACGGGTGAAGTCATGCTGATGCTGGCTTTGGCCGTGTTGTTGCCAAATATATAGTCAGCCACTAAGCGAAATCCAGCTCGGGTGGCTTGGTCGTAATCTCCGGTGACGGTTGTCTCGGCCACTATGTAGGGGGCGTATTCACGAATCTCATAGCCGTTTCTTTTCTCGAGCACTGTGTAGGCGGGTTTTTCTATCGCTCTAACCACCAGGTAACTCCCAACGGCCCACAGAACAATTAACCCAATCACCCCAATCAGGATATATGTATACATTTACTCATAGTACTCTCTTTGGGGTAAAGTTGCATTGATTGGGAATTATCAATGGCTCGGTCTAAAACCCTGCTATACTTTAATTATGAATTCCTGCTTCAAGCCTACCGCGTATTGTTCTAGTTCACAGATGAAAGTGATACAAAGATTTCTGCTGGTTTTAATCGTGATTGGTCTTGGCCTGCTCCTTACACAAAAACTATGGGTGCCAAAATTAGTCGACTACATTATCACAAATGAGACTCAGGCCAAAAGCTCATAGTAGGTGAATCACAATATTGATGTTTTTAGGTATGTGTTAGCATCTTGCATATATTTTTCTCTTTTCTCCTCGCTCATTTTTTCCAGCAAGCGCGGCATCATCGATAAGCGATGGTTAGCTTTAAAGAATTCTGAATTAGTGGCAATAAAATTCCAATATAAGGCAGTCCAAATATCTTCCCAATCGCCCTTCGGATAGTCCGACATCTTTTTTAGATAGTTACTACCGGAGATGTAGGGTTTGGTGGCGAAGCTGCCGCCGTCGGAAAACTGACTCATGCCATAGACGTTTGGTACCATAACCCAATCATAGGCATCGACATACATAGCCATAAACCAGCGATAAATCTCATCCGGGTGAGTTTGGTTTAAAAGCAAAAAATTACCAAGCACCATCAAGCGTTCAATGTGGTGATTGTAGCCGAACTTGAGTGCTTTGCTAATGGCGTCATCTAGAGGTAAAAGACCAGTCGTGGCCTCCCAAAAACCAGGCGGTAAAGACCGCTGGTGTTGCCAGAAGTTTTTGGTCCGCATGGAAGAGCCGTCGCATTCATAGCTGGCGCGAATAAATTCGCGCCAGCCGATCACCTGGCGGACAAAGCCCTCGATGTTATTGAAAGCGATATTATTTTCCTTCCCATACTTAATAACGGCGTTTACCACCTCGGTCGGTGTGAGCAAGCCAATATTTATCAGGGGTGAAAGAGTAGAGTGAAATAAGCGTACCTGGCCTACTTTGATAGCGTCCTCGTAAGTACCAAAGCTGGCCAAGCGGTTTTGCAGAAATTCTTGCAAGTAAGTTTGGGCTGACTGATGGGTCCAAGGTAGCCAGACTATCGTTTCGCCATACCGCTCAGCCGGCACTTCATTTAACCAGTCTAGGGCCGCCTCTACCGCCGGTCCCGCCGTTGATTCAATGTCCACGGGCAAGCCAAGTCCTTTGGGTATTTTCTGCCGATTCTCTTCATCAAAATTCCATTGCCCACCAATCGGTTCGCCGCTCTCGGTCAGGAGGATTTTTTGATCTTGACGGAATTGTTTATAGAATTTTGCCAAATGCCGACCACTTTTTTGGTACTGTTTTATTGCTTCATTTTTCTTAAGTATAAACAGGGGAGACTCATAGCGAGTTAGGGTAAAGGAGTGTTTTGCAGCCGCCTCATTGATTCTTTTTTCTAACCAAGTGTCGGTCGTATCAACAATATGTAAGTGAGTAAAACCGGCCTGTTTAAGGTGAGAGAAAACACTCGCGGTGTCGGCCAGCTCCTGAATCGCCAGATATGTTACTTCGTAATGTTCGGCCTCCAGCCTACTTTTATAAGCCTGCAGAGACAGGCGATGGAGGAGGAGTTTTTGGTTATGGCTAGGAAACTCAGTCAGAAACAGAGGTTCTTCGATGATAAATACCGCCCGACCTTTAAGTAGGGCGGGATGATTCGCAAAAAGCTGGTGCGGATAAATGATGGTCGCTTCTTTCATAGAGATGAGTATACTAGAAAATAACCATGACGACGAAACCCAAAGAAACCAAGAACTGCCTCAGGTGTGAGCGACCATGTTAGAACCACCAATCACCAGAGCAATTAAAGAATTGCTGCCGCCATGACCGAACGCTACGATATCTGGTTTGAACAACTAGGTACTGACGGTGACCACATACACATTCTCTGTTCCTTCCACCCTAAATACAGTGGCAGTGATGTAGTTGGTATGTTCAAATCGATTACCGCCCCACAACTCTTTAAGCAATTTCCTGAATTGCGTAAAGAGTTGTGGGGCGGTGAGTTCTGGAGTGATGGTTACTTTATCTCCACCATCTCGGAAAAGGAGAACTGGCAACAAGTGGAAGCCTATGTTCGGAATCAGGGAAGGACGGAGCAGCAAAAGCAACTTCGACTACTCTAGCTCATACACCGGAAGCATACCCAGGGGTTCTACCCCTGGGTTTTTGATTCATTTTGTCTTTTGGGCACGTACTGTCTCTCGGAGGGGCCGGATTTTTAATGAGTTTGCGAATTTAAAATCCAATACCTCTGTAGTTAAAACGACAGGGAGAGCTGTGTTGCGATTGGTTGAATGAGGCGAGAATAGCTTTTAAGGGGGAAACAGTGGGTTAGAACGAATGCTCAATGTTGAGTACATATAAAATAGATTACTTCCATAAGCTATACTTTAGTATTATGTATCAAGGTTTAACAACAGACACTGTTCGCGGCCTCCAAAAGCAATTTGGAAAGAATGAGCTCCCGCAACCACGGTTCCGTTTTTTAAAACTATTTGCCAGACAGTTCAAAAGCATCTTTATCATCCTGCTGATCATCGCCTCGGCAGTCACGTTTGCCCTCGGTGAACCATTTGATGCAGGATTTATTCTCCTCTTTGTACTTCTTGGTATAGGACTGAGTCTTTTTCAAGAATATAAGTCAAACGCCGCCGCAGACAAGCTCCAATCATATTTGGTGAAAACAATAACCGTGCGTCGTAATGGGAAAGACGAAGAGGTTGCTGTATCTGAGCTAGTACCTGGTGATATTCTGAAGCTCGAATCTGGGGAAATTGTGCCAGCTGATGCTGTCATTCGACACGCGCAGGGACTACAGGTAGACGAAACGGCTTTCACTGGAGAAAGTGTACCCGTATCAAAAATTGATACCGATGCGATTGCCGTACCAGAGAACGCCAAACTCTTCCAAGGCACAGTGATTGTTCGTGGATTGGCCTACGCGGAGGTTACTGCAACTGGACCACATACTCGTCTAGCGCAAATTGCCCATACTGCTTCAGGTATTGAAAGTGTAAGCGAACTCACTAAGGGAGTTGACCGAATTAGCACATTCATTTTACGTACCACCCTTGTCACTCTATTGTTTGTGGTGCTAGCCAACGTGATTATTGAGGGAGCTGGAGCAGATATCCCAAGCTTGCTTATTTTTGCAATTGCTCTTGCGGTTTCAGTAATTCCAGAAGCGTTGCCTCTCGTGATGACATTTTCCCTGTCCCATGGTGCGCTCAAACTCGCCAAGAATCATGTAATTGTGAAGCGTCTATCCGCTGTACAAGACCTGGGCTCAATTCAACTACTTTGTACCGACAAGACAGGTACTATTACAGAAAATAAACTTGTTTACCAAAATGAATACCTAATGCCAGAGTGTCCCTGGCATCCACTGATACTATCAAGACTGACTGCCAACGACCTTGACGAACGTAATCCAGAACCCTTTGACCGTGCTACCGAGGGAGCACTGTCCGCAGAGCATAAGAAAGTTGTTGCTGAGTATTCGCTCATTGAAGAAGAGCCGTTTGACCCAGCACTGCGGAGTAATGGTGCTCGAGTCCGTCACCAGGACGGCAGTGAACTACATATTCGTCGTGGTAGTCCTGAATACTTTATCTCTCAAGGCTTGGTGAGCCATGAACTAATCGGACAGTGGCTTGAAGAGGAAGAACATAAGGGTCACCGTGTCCTAGGATTGAGCTACGATACTGGAAACGGACAAAAGTTCGGTGGGTTCGTAGCCTTCGCAGACACCCTTAAGAAATCAACGGCTAGTACCCTGAAGCAGGCGAAGGAACTTAATGTAGCTGTCACCATTATCACCGGAGATTCTCGTACTGTTGCAGAAGCAATTGGTCGTCAGGTTGAACTTGTGAATAGTTCTGAACAGGTGATTGAAGCGGGCGTCTTTTTTGACCTGCCAGCTGAAGAACAGCACAAACGTATTGGAGAGATTCGAGTGTTTGCCCGCACTACTCCTGAACAGAAACTATCACTGGTCACGCTTCTTAAAGAGCGGTACACCGTAGGTTTCTTAGGTGAAGGTATTAATGACGCCGCCGCTCTCAAGGCTGCGAGCGTCTCACTTGTAGTGCAGTCTGCCTCTGATGTTGCTAGGGAGACAGCCGATATTGTTCTGATTAAATCAGACCTGCACGTCATAATTGATGGTATTCGTTTAGGGAGAGAAACCCATGCTAATACGCTTAAATACATCCGAGCTACACTTGTATCTAACTTTGGTAACTTTTACGCAGTGGCGATCGGCTCACTATTCATCACATTTCTTCCTATGCTCCCCAAGCAACTCCTGTTACTCAATTTGTTGTCCGACTTCCCAATGATGGCAATCGCCTTTGATCGAGTCAGTAAGCGAGAAATCGCTCGTCCGCAAAAATATGATTTCCGTTCACTCTACATTATCTTTATTACA
>JBGSWM010000098.1:0-8363 GCA_041752435.1 Minisyncoccia bacterium
ATCGGCAAGACAATGACATTGACCAACACGGCAATAACGGAAAACTGACCAATCTGATAGAGCAAAAGGGGTAGCACCGCGAGCTGCGTGGCAATGGTCGCCAAAAGGAAACCGCGCATCCCCACTGCCTTAGGTACCTTGGTAAAAAATCGCTCCAACTGCGGTGCGACTAAAATGAGACCGAGGGTAGCCAGGAAAGATAACTGAAAACCGACATCATAAACGAGGAGGAGTGGATTTAGAATTAGCATGACGGTGCCAGCGAACATCAAGCCGCGCAAAACCAAGTATGTCCGCCCAAAGGCTTGCGCGATGAGGAGTAAGGCCGCCATCACACAAGCCCGCACCACCGTGGCCGAGAGACCGACCATGAGGGCAAAACTGGTGATGGCCATGAGCCCAACCACCACCCGCTGCCGCAGCGGTAGAAAGTACCCTAGAATGTACATCACAAACAACACCACTAACATCACGTTATAACCGGAGAGGACGACAATATGAATAATACCGGTCGCCCGAAAGGCCGACTCCAAGTCTTCACCAAGCGCCTGCTTCACCCCTAGAAGAAGACCTTCACCGAGACCGGCCGCTGGTTCAGCGATTAGACTTTCGATATTTTCCATCAGAGCTAACTTAAAATTAAGAAGCGCAGCGATGACAAAATTACCTTTCCCTTCTGCCAAAACTTCCGCCGTAGCAAAAGACACGCGGTACTCAATACCCTTGGCGAGTAAATAGCCCGGGTAGTTGAAAGTTCGACCGTACTCAGTCGTGAATGAGTCAGGCTTGGTGAGTTTGCCCTGTATCAATACCTCGTCCCCGTAGCTAATATCTTGGTAGCGCTCTAAAGAAACCAAGACCAAATCTGTCTCGGTCTCTAGGTAGAGTTGCTGCGAATTCTCACGGATATCTGGTTCTTGTACGACCAGACCCCTGAGGACTACCTCACTGCCGACCTCGCTCTCTAGTAGAGATTGGCCAAAAGACTGCAGCGTAAAATCTGTGCGGAGGGCGCCGAGCACAAAAAACACTAGCGCGATGCTAGCGTAGAGAGTGAGACTGCTGGAGCGGGCGCCGGCGCGTCGCCAGCAAAGGGCCAAGACAAGAGCACCAAACAAAAGCCAAACTAAAGTATATAGTGAGAAGCCAAAGACAGTGGCCAGGGCGATGCCGAAGGCGAAGCTGAGAGTGGCGAGGTAGAAATGTTGGCTAGTCATAGTCTTTCTACATCGCTCTTAAGATTATTTGGCTTCGAGAGCCTCGTCTACTAGTCGCTCAGCGGCTTTATTTTGTTTTTGGCTGATGAGGGTGAAAGTAAGGTTGGGAAAACTAGCCACCCGCATATTGTGAATCTCAATAAACATCGGCACGAGCCCGGGTTCAGTGATTGGGGTTTCACTATTTAATTGCTGCTTCACCCATTCACTGGTGAGATTAATGGCAAACTCCATATCTTTAGTCTTTTCAGCATAGAGTGAGACGAGTGTCTGCAGTGCCAGCATGACACCATAATATTCAGCAAATTTACTATTGCCGTTACCCAAGAACTCTTTGGCTTCTTTGAGCAGCTCGCCCTTGGCGGTCGTGATATAGACGGCAGCAGCAACCGGGCCAGGGTTGCCTTTGGCTACCCCAGCGGTGTAGGCGATGATTTTATCCATTAAGGGCAGTATAGCACTAAATATGGGGTTGACTTTGGCCATAATTACGCTAGAGTGCAGGTCGCCCCGTTCAACCAAGGAGACAGAATAGTGATCCAAATCAAGATAGAGGTTCAGCCGAGTGACCCTGACCAATACCAGACGATCAGGGAGTTCAACGCCAAAAACCCTGGTGCCTCATGGATAGGAGTTCCCCCAGGTCCTGATGGAACACCCGGCCGCTTGCTTGGCTTTGCTTGGAGACAAGAGTCTCACGAGACGTTTTCCGAGCAACACTGAAGCATTTGCCAGATCCGCAAACCCCGCCACGGCGGGTTTTTTCATATCTAGTTTCAGATTTTATTTAGCGTCCATGCTGATAATTACAATATCTCCACTATCCTTAAACGAGTTTGGAGGCGGTTCATAAAAAAACTTTCTTCGAGGTGTACTAAAAGCGATAAAGGCTGTTCGACTGTCGGTAACTTATTAAATTGCTCCGGGGTACGAAAAAAGGCAATGGCCTCTTTGGCTAGGCCGCTCGTTTTGAATTCTAGTTTAGTATGCTCCTTAGCCTTACCAAAAACCGTCACCGCTGCTGGCGTAACATTTTTTACTAAATACAGTGGCTTGTGATTATCGCAGCCAAAAGGGGCACACTGCTTCTGCGCCCTGAGGAGGGTCGTGGTGAACTCATCGAGCGTCAGCTCGAGGTCGACCCGAAGTGGCTCGACCACTGTGGCGGCGGTACCGAGCGAAACAAAAGCGTCGATGAGTAGCTCAGAAAAGGTATGGATCTTGTCTTCATGAACGGAGAAGCCTCCTGAAGCATGGTGTCCGCCAAATTCTAAAAATAGCTCGGGCGCTGCGGCCATCACTTTTACCACACTCACGTCTCCGCCCGAGCGACAAGAACCCTTGATGACGCCGTTACCATCACGACCCCAGAGGAAAGCCGGGCGGTTGTATTCTTCAGCCAGTTTGTTGGCGGCCAGCCCCACCAAGGATGGTCGCCAATCAGGATTGCCCATGACAAAGATCGGTGGTGTCTCATTCAATAATTCAAGACGCTTATGGAGCTCCTTGGTCATTTGGGCCACGGCCGTCTTACGTTCAATATTTAGCTTCTCTAGATGCGTGACTCTTTCTCCCGCCTCGCCCTCGTCTTGAGTCGCCAGCATAAAAAAGGCATCCTCGGGATTGTCCATTCGGGAAGCGGCGTTGATGCGCGGACCGATAGTAAAGCCAATATCATCTTCGGTGAGGTGATTTTGACTAGCCTTTTGTTTACGCAAAAGTTGCTGCAGACCAGGGCGCCTAGATTTGCGTAAAACGGTTAGTCCGAAGTGAGCGAAGACTCGGTTCTCATCTTTAAGCGGCACCATGTCGGCGGTGGTGGCAATCCCGACCATATCAAGCCACCACTTTTCTTGCCCAGGATTAATGGCAAAGTTGCCGCGAGCAATGAGACCTTGCACCACTTTGAAAATGACCGCCGCGCCGCAAAGACCGGTGAAAGGATAGGTCGGGCCGACTTTGGGATTTACCACCGCCACCGCCTTCGGTAGCGTCTCCTTTGGTTCATGATGATCGGTGATGATGACATCGACACCAAGCTCATTAGCGCGAGCGACCGCTTCGCTATCAGTCGTGCCACAGTCGATAGTGATGATGAGGGCTGGGTCGTGTTCGGCTTTTAGTTTCTCCACCGCCTTTACACTTAGACCAAAGCCATCATAGTGACGGTGCGGGATGTAGTTATAAAAATTGGTGAAACCAGCCGCGACGAAAAAATCGTGCAGAACCACCGCTCCCGGAATACCATCGCAATCATAGTCACTATAGATAACGATTTTTTCGTCGCTCTTCATTGCGAGCAGTATGCGCTCAACCGCCTTCTCCATATCATGAAGCAAGAAGGGGTCATGAAGCTGGGTGTTGTAGGAAGGGTTTAAGAAGGTCTGTGCTGCCTCAGCACTCTCAATCCCTCGATTATAGAGAAGTTGGGCGAGCTGTGGGTTATAAGTCGCAAACAATACTGCAATCGACTCAGGAATGGCTGGATAAAGCTCGTAGGAGGACATAAGACCTATGTTAACACGTAGGGACTTTCTGCGTTATAATCAAAACCTATGGACTCAATATTCACCAAAATACTTAAGCGCGAAATACCAGCGGAGATTATTTATGAAGACGAGCATACTTTTGCTATGCCTGACAAATTCCCCTCCATGCCGGGGCAATTACTAGTTATTAGTAAGCGCCAAGTGCCTTACATTTTTGACCTACCAGAAGAGGAATATGCTGCCCTCCTAGCGACAACCAAGAAAGTGTCACTGGCTCTTGATAAAATATCTGGCCTTGATCGTACCTGTCTCGTGCTTGAGGGTTTTGAAGTACCGCACGTGCACGTCAAGCTCTATCCCTGTAATGCTCCAGGAGTAGAGCTTCATCCTAAAGTAGAAGCGAGTGCAGCAGCCTTAAAAGAGCTGGCCGATAAAGTCCGCGCGGCTCTACAGTAATACAAAAGGCCGGAAGCAAAGCTTCCGGCCTTTTGTATTTGAGTCGATAAAAACTACTTCTTAAGTAAATCCAGAACGGGAGTACTACCATGCTCAAGGAGAGTGAGCATTGAGCCGCCGCCAATCGAGACAAAACCAAACTTATCATTAAGACCAAGCTTCTCAACCGCCGCCACCGTATCACCGCCGCCAATAACACTGAAAGCTGACGCGGCGGCAATGAGATGAGCCGTGGCCTCAGTGCTCTCCACAAACCCGGCTTCGTAGTTACCAAACGGACCATTCCACAAGACCGTGGCGGCCGCAGCAATATGTGGAGCGAGCATCGCCACGGTAGCTGGTCCACAATCGAGAATCTTTTCCTCTGGCTTGACCGCGTCGACAGACTTGGTCAATACACCGTCTGGACCATCCACTATCACATCAATCGGAATGAGTAGCTTCTCACTATGCAAGAAGGGCGCGTCAGCGAGTGACACATCAGAGACTAGTGAAGTACCGACTTCAAAACCGCGGGCTTTTAAAATATCGTTGGTCAAAGCACCGCCAATAAAAACGTGGTCATAGAGGTCGAGGTATTTGGAAACGAGGGGCATCTTGGTCTCAAACTTGGCTCCACCAAGAAGAAAGAGTGACGGTCGCTCAGGATCCATTACCTTAGACACCTCGGTCACTTCCTCAGCCAAGGTCAAACCGGCGTAAGCTGGTAGACGTTTAGCCAATCCAAACGTTGAAACGTGCTCACGATGAGCTTCAGCAAAGGCGTCATTAACGTATACTTCACCATATTGAGCAATCATCATCGCTAAGGAATCATCATTGTCTTCTTCGCGCGGATCTTGTCTTAAGTTTTCACACAAGACAATATCACCGTCGATCATACTTAATTGCTTCTCTTTGAAGTCTGGTGCAGTAATGGACCCGCCCCAAGATAGTGGAAATAGCTCATTTAGAGCCTTATAGACTGGCAAAAGTGAGTCAGTCGCCGCTCGACCAATATGAGATATAACAATCGTCCGCGCTCCTTGTTCTCTTAGATACTTCAAAGTTGGTACCGCTCGCTTGAGACGAAAGGCGTTGCGCACCTGACCATCCTCGAGGGGAACATTGCACGATGCCCGCACTATCACATACTTCCCCTTCAGGTCACCAGCCTCGGTAATCAATCGCAAATCCATAATTATTTAGTTTTAGTCAATTCAATCAGTTTAGTAAATTCGGCAGCATCAAGACTAGCTCCGCCAACCAAGAAACCATTCATTCCTCCACCAAAGGAAAGCTCGTGCGCATTACTAGACTTAACAGATCCACCATAGAGCAGTTTGACCTTGGCGGCGGTCTTGCGGTCGTAGAGCTTGGTGAGGATACTCATAATAAACAGCTGCATCTCCTTAACATCTTCTACAGTTGGTGTAGCGCCAGTACCTATCGCCCAAATCGGCTCGTAGGCAATGACCAGACGGGTAACCTGCAGGGGAGTTAGTCCAGCGGCCAGGGCGCGAATTTGTTTCTCGATATGATTATAAAAAGCACCCTGAGCGTCACGCTTAAGTTCACCAATACAGACAATCGGTGTTAGCTTACGCTTCAAAATGTTGATAATTTTTTTGTTAACCTGTTCGTCGGTCTCACCCAGCGCTCGTCTCTCCGAGTGACCGACAATTATGTAGTTGACGCCATAAGGAGCCAAAAGAGCTGGGCTGATTTCTCCAGTACAGGCTCCCCGCTCCTCAAAGTGGGCGTCTTGGGCAGCGAGCTTAATTGGTGACCGATTGACCAGTTTGGCGAGGCTAGGAATAAATAAAAAAGGTGGAGCAATGGCAATTTCAACCTGATCTAACTTCTTAGTCTTGGTAATAATTTGGCGAACCAATAACTCTGCTTCACCCGCGGTTCCCGGGTTTAGTTTCCAGTTACCAACCACTAGGGCTGTTGTTTTTTTCATACCAAGAAATTGTAGCACAAGAAAAGAAACGGGCTGACCCAAAGGTCAGCCCGTTTCTTTTCTTCTATCCGTCTTGGCGCCAATTAAAGAAAGAATAGACGTCAGTCGTATAGGGAGTGAACGGGGGCGGATTGTAAACCTGGTTAGTGTCATATGAACTGTTAACATTCAAAAAACCTGAGATTAGCACTGGACTACCATAGTTGTAACCCGCCCGCTCAGCGGATACGGTTGTACCGTTTAGAGTAAGCGAGTCCTTAATTTTATGTTGAGCAAAGCCACCAGGAATCTTTGGATCACTATAATTATAGCGACCAAAAAAGCCAGTCTGGGCTATAAATATACCCTCCAGGGTCAAATTCTCGGGAACATCAAACCCGATTAGAACATCTTTCTCTGCGACAGCCAAAAGACCATCCTCTGGGGCGTTGTAAGTGATGTTGCCGTTAAGAAAGATTGAGGGGTCTTCACCTGGTGTATCAATATCAGCCGCGGCGACGGTCACCTTGCCAGAAATATTACCCTCTAACCAAACATCATCTTCCACAAAGACTACCGGGCAATTCGGATCAATAGTGAAGGTACCGTAAGGACTCGTACCGTTTATCATGTTGTAATACCAGCCCCAAGCCTTACCGTTTGGTTCTTTTACTTTACTATTAACCCGACGGACGACTAACTCGTCACCATTGAAAGTTAACCGGTAGCCTGATCTACCTGAGTGAGGAATATAGACAGCGCCAGCTATGTTTTCTGCCTTATCTTGAATTTCTGCCAAATTTAGAGTAATGCCACCAAAATCAATCGGGGCGGCGGGAAATGAAAACAGGGCTGGGGTAGCCAGACCATTACTGGTAAAAACTCCGTCAACCACCACATCAGGATTACAACCAAAACTTGAGGTACACGTCCAGTTTGCTAGACCACTACTGACGACTGAGTTATGGGCTTTATCCATTCTCACTCCCTGGTTGGAATGAATAGGTCCATTTACTACTCCCGCTGAGGCATACCAAATCCCCACATTAGTCACAAACGAGTAGCTGGCCACCGAGGGTCGAGCATAACGTCCATGCACTATCGCTTTAGCATCGGGATTCTGATAGGTGTGTCCCGTTGAAGTTATATCGATAGCGGTTATTTCACCACAAAAAGTACTACTAGCTATATCTAAGGAAAACTCCCCAATATCTGCTCCTTCTGGATCACTATAAGTATGAGTATAAGGCCCGGGCGTCGTTGTACCATTAGTGATATCTCCAGGAAAGTGGGCAAGATACCAGCGGTAATAATTTAAACCAGCTTCAGCAATATCTGTCGCTCGCTGTTGTTCATAACGAAAATCTACCACCTGCTTTTGTGAAATTATATAACCAGTAAAAGAGCTGACGATAATAAATAATATGCTCCCAAAGACTAAAACTAAAATTAGTAAGTAGCCAGCACTTGGCTTATTCATGGTTTGTTGATTTGGCATAGACATGATACTTCTTTCTATAGATTATCCTTTAGATTTCTAGGTGCAATGCTTGACCTGAGCATAAACTCACCCGGGGACCGTTCGGGATCAATATTAATGATAAGTTGTGCTGTAATAAAACGCACATCAACCACTGGTGAAGTTGAACTTAGTTGCATGCCGGCATTGTCATAGTAAGCAAAAGTAGTAGTACTTTGCAGAATGTTTTGAACATATAGTGACAGCGTCTCAATCTTATCTGGATTAGTAAAGTCATAGGTAGCCGGCGTACCAATGGGGTTAAAAATATACTTCCGCAGAGTTGTGGTAGCTAATCTATATTCAACATACTCAACTGAGTTGTCTAAGTCAGTATCACTGTAATAACCAAAAATGTGTTCATCTATGATAGCGACTGGATAAGAACCATTTTCAGCCACCGTTAATTCCTTGGCGTCTCGCCCCCACTGAATCATACCGCGACGCGCATTTTCTACTTCATCTGCTTGGGATACGGTATAAGAATTTAGCTTATAAAATTCAGCTATGGCACCTGTTATAGTGATGGAAAGAATTGTATAAATTCCAATTACTACCACCATCTCTAAAAGAGACATGCCACTGCTATGTTTTCTATAATAATAATTACACATATTATTAAGCTGGGCTCAGCACTACATTCAATTCTATATCCCCATCTACTGTTATATTGCTTATAGTTTGTGACTGGTAACCGGCAGCATCTATATTTAATTCAAAATCTACCTGTGCTGTCGCCACGCCTGGAAAATAGGTCT
>JBGSWM010000099.1:0-3109 GCA_041752435.1 Minisyncoccia bacterium
TAGGAAAGCTAGGCATTTTGTAATAGACTGAGTTAGACAAACCAATCCCATACTGAGCCGGCGTAGCCGCATCAAAATAGTTCTGAATTGTCACCGTCCCAGCCCGGACATCAGCTAGAACCGACTCCAGTAGAAGCGTTGTCTGAGCGCGATTGTCAGTAATAAGCAAATTATGCAGCGCTAGTTGTGGCCAGACTAATAGATTTCCAATGTAGTAAGAGGTGTTATACAAAGTACTGGTACTATAAGCATTGGCTTGGCCGGTAGCTAAACTAACCTCCTCTAAGGCCCGATTTAAATCACTCACTCTGGTTAGCTCGGGAATTTCACCCGAGAAAAAGAGCTTTTTAATGACTTCATAGGACTCAATGTCTGAAATATACTTAGCCTTACCTGGCAAGGTTCTAATGTAACTTGAGCTTGAAGCTAGACCACTAAATTTTAAAACCTCGCCCACGGCTATGTCCGAAGGGGCTGGTTTAGTCGACTGCCCTTGCCACCAAGACAGTAGCAAAACCGCTAAGAACATCCCCGTCAGCAGGACCAGGATCTTTAAAATCAGTTGTTGGTGTTTATAGAATCTTAATTGAGCATCCATAAAGTTTTTAGACTTTTCAGATTTCATCATAGCAATGAATTGCCCTAGTCGGTACTGGCTTATACACCTTATTTAGAACTAGAGACCAACCGGTAACTCAATATCATCCCCAATTTTTATATCCTTATCAGCTACAAAGCCACTAACCGTTTCAATCACATACAGAGCTAGTTGCTCTGGCAAGAAAGATTCTGGATATGATTCAGGGGTAGCATTTTCCTTAAAATCAACGATCTTTAAATCTTCATCCGCCCAAATAATATCGATCGCGTAATTCATATCTTTCATCCAAATAGAATGCAACCCAGGGGAATCGAAGATAAATAATTTCACATAATTTTCTGGCAAAAATGGCGTATCTGATAGGCCTTTAATTCGTTCTGGCCAAGTCTTGGCTACTGAAGCTTCAACGGTAACCCCACCAACCATCATTGTCTTAGTATCAGGATACAGTGCCTCATTGGCTAGTTCAATATAACTCGAAGTGGCTGAACTAGAGGAAGTAACAATAGTTCCTGAGGCTATTTCCTTTTCAGGTAGATCAGACTCAAAGACCATTGTTTTATTATCAGCTTCAACCACCAAAGCAAGATAAACCCCGAGTGACAATAGCGGCAGAAGGAAGCCTAAGCCCAAAGTATACACTGGCCAACGATTAATTTTTTTAAGCACAAGTCTTTTTTTAATTTAATTTTTTCACCTAGGAAAATAGCGAATAAACATAGGTCGCGAGACCAGCGACGGCGGAACCGAGGACAGTTCCCCAAATCATATCGACAATCGCCACCGAAAGAGGCCAATCTTTTAGAGTTGCGAGGTTGGTTAAATCATAAGTCGCGTAAGTAAAGAAACCAAACAAAGCGCCATAGATAACAGCCGAAAGTATATCGCCAGAGGAAGCCGCCGGGTAGATAGCAAAAATGGTCAGACCAACCAAAAATACTAAGTAGAAGATAATCGCCGCCACCCAATTCACTTCACCTAAAAGATGTCCGAGCCTAGTTTGATAAAATTCTCGTGCCACTACACCAAGCCAAATCATATCAATGACAAAGAAGATTGGTACACTGATAAGATACAGAGCGAGGAAGGTTTGAATAGACATACCGTCAGTATAGCAAAATCAACACCCACTTCACAATCACGCATCCAGGGAGGTGACTTTTGAATGTCTAAATAGTATCTCCCTGATGTTCATCATGATCATCATGATTCTCTATTCCATGGCCGTAACCATCTTCATCACTATGAACATGTCCTTCACTCAAAAACAGAGCGATCAGACTCATCAGGAGAACCCCCACCAAGACAAAAATCATATGCTTAAGAAAAGTCTCTCCGCTGTGATCTTTGCGCTTAGGTAGTAGATCGTTGGCCACTATCTGGAGGAAGAAACCAGCACTTAAGGCCAACAGCATTAACTCGAGCGTACTTGAAGCTAGAGCCAGATAACCCAACCCCACTCCGACGAGGATTGTACTGGAGACACCGAAGTTTACTATCAGGGCTTTCCTGACTGAGTAGCCAGCTCGGCGCAAGACGAAAAACTCCGATATTTCTTGCAGCAACTCGTGTATGACTATCGACAAAGTAGCGGCAATGCCGAGGGTCGGTGAAGCGGCGAAAGCCACTACTATTACAATACCATCAGCGACATTATGAATAGCGTCCCCTAGAATTAATTTTTGCGCGACTTTACCATGAGCATGTGAATGATCGCCATCACAGGCCACATCATGATGATGAGTCTCAGGTAAAAGTAGATGCATGCTAGTGGCTAAAAAGTAACCGACCGCTATCAAGAGTGCTCCGAGCCACCAGGTAGGAGCAAGCTCAAACACCTCAAGACCAAGACCGCCTGCCGTCATGAGAAATACACCGGCGGAAAAAGATATTAAATAAGCCAGGTTCTTCTCCAAAAAATTCTGAGCTGACCGGTTGACAAAAACCACACCCGCTAGCGAGACCAACATCACAACGAGTGCCGCAACCAAGACTTCGACTATCATAGTTTATTAAATTAGAATTAAATGCCTGTAATTTAGCATTTTTACTATAGCTTAAAATCTATCTTAATGCAACTTAATTGCATTAATAATAATTCTACGTTAGCAGGATAGTTCCCAGACCTAAGAGACAAAGCAGCCCAAAGACATCAGTTGTCGTGGTAATGAAAATATTTGAAATGGCGGCAGGATCTTTACCTAAATGTTTTATAACAAGAGGTATCAATGACCCAAAGAAACCAGCCACCATATGAACCGCTACCATACTTACCCCAACCACTAAGCCGAGCATCGGACTTTCGTTCCAAATTATTGAGATCAGAGCGACGATTAAGCCGATCGCTACACCGTTTAGAAAACCGGCACCGACTTCCCTCTTGATAGCCGGCCAGCCGTCCTTTAGTGAGATAGTACCGAGAGTAAGACCTCTAAGCATTACGGCAAAAGTCTGACTGCCAGCGTTCCCGCCCATTCCGGCCACAATGGGGATATACATAGCCAGAAT
>JBGSWM010000100.1:0-3337 GCA_041752435.1 Minisyncoccia bacterium
CCTAACTTACTGTGATCCTTATGGATTTGAAGGAATAATCTACAAGTATTACTACATTTATGTCAGCCTACTTTCACTCATCTGGATACCTGTAATTCTAATAAAAAAGTATCTAAAATCAGACATTAATTTAAAAAAGCAAATTATCCTACTTGGATCTGGTGTCGAAATGTTCCTCTTTACATTTTTCTTTGCCACCTTTATCGCTTCATATTTAGCTGGTGTTGGAATTATCGAGGATTCTAGAATTGAAATGTTCGGCTTATTTGGAGTGCTAATATTTGTCGGTTTTATTGGTGTCCTAATTACACGATTCAATACTTTTAAGGTTGGCTTACTGGCTTCTCAAGCACTAGTTATATCACTAGTCATCCTTATCGGTTCACAGTTTACCTTTATTGAAAGTACTAATGGAGCAATCCTTACTTCAATCACCCTTATTATTACTGGAGCAATCGGCATTATTTTAATCAGAAGTGTCATAAAGGAGATCAAGCAACGTGAAGAAATTGAAAACCTCGCCAAAAAGTTGGAAATGGCTAATAACCGCTTGCTTCAGTTAGATAAACAAAAATCAGAGTTTGTCTCTATCGCTTCACATCAACTGCGCAGTCCACTCACCTCAATCGCGGGCTACGCTTCACTTCTACGCGAAGGTTCCTATGGAGTAGTACCAAAGAAAATGCACGAGCCCTTAGAGAGAATTGAAAACTCCTCAAGATTTATGGCTGAATCAATCGAAGACTACTTAAACGTCTCGCGCATTGAAGCCGGTAACATGAAGTACCACCTAACTGATTTCAGTCTCAAAGACCAAGCGGAGAATATTTGTGACGACAAGCGAGCTGAGGCACTTAGACTTGGCCTTATCCTCATTTGCCGAACCAAACTTCAGTCCAAAGGGGTGGTCAACGCGGATCAAGGTAAAGTAAATCAGATACTTCACAACCTAATCAACAACGCTATAAAATACACTCCTAAAGGCACCATCAACGTAGTTGTACATGACGACATAAAAGCCGAGAAGATCTATGTCGACATTGTCGATACTGGTATCGGTATGAATCAAGCCACTAAAGATAGCATCTTCCAAAAATTCGAAAGAGGGGACCGGGCCAATTCAGTCAACGTCAAAGGTACTGGCTTAGGACTCTTCGTCGCCAAAAAAATGGCCGAGGCAATGGGTGGGACAATCAAAGCTTACTCTGAAGGCGAAGGCCAGGGCTCATGCTTCACCCTAGAGCTGCCTTTGGTGATGTAATTTAAAACTGGCTGTCTGTAAACCAAATTAATGTGGAGTAAATGGTGAAAAATATTGGAATTCCCCGAGCGACTCATTTCTGCTAAAATGTACTTATGAAAAAAAGACTTTTAACTGGACTTCAGTCCTCTGGCACACTGCATATCGGTAACTACTTTGGCGCCCTTAAGCCCTTTGCTGATATTTACAGCGACTATGAAAGTCACCTCATGGTGGCTGACTTACACGCCCTCACTACCGTCCGCGACGGAGAGCTTCTACGCAACAATATCTATGACGTCGTTAAAGACTATGTGGCAGCGGGAGTGGACCCAGAGGCGGTCATCCTCTTCAAGCAGTCAGACGTGCCGGAACATACGGAGCTAGCCTGGATCTTTGAATGTCTCGTGACCGTACCTTTTCTCATGCAAGGTCACGCCTACAAAGACAAGGTTGCCAAAGGTATCGAGCCAACCGCTGGACTCTTCAACTACCCTATGCTAATGGCGGCTGATATTCTCCTTTATGATGCTGAGGTAGTACCGGTCGGAGAGGATCAGAGACAGCATATCGAATACGCTCGCGAAGCCGCCAACAAGTTCAACCTCGCTTACGGTGAGACCTTCACCCCACCGCAAGAAATGATTCTCCAAGGGGTCGGGATTGTCCCTGGTACCGACGGACAAAAGATGAGCAAAAGCTATAAGAATACCATTCAACTTTTTGGTAGTCGCGAGGAAATCCAAAAAGCAGTTATGGGTATCGTCACCGACTCCTCCGGTGACCGACCAGAGAATGTCTACGCCCTCCACCGTCTACTCAAGAGTGCAGCGGAGCTTGAGCCGCTCTATGAGGCCAACAAAGGAAAGTACAAAAACCTAAAGGACGCTTTAGCTGAAGACTTAGACACTTTTATCACACCGATGCGAGAGAAAAGGGAGTCTATCACCGATAATGACGTCAAAACTATTTTGGCTATTGGTGCAGAGAGAGCCCGAGCTAGAGCTTCCGAAAAAATAAAAAGGATACGACAGATTGTAGGCATTACACTATAATTAATACTTATGTTTGAGCGTATTCTGGCAGAAGGAGTGGAGAAAAAAGTCTATGAAGACCCAGACAACCCTGAGCGCGTGGTTAAAATCTATAACTATGAATCCTCGAGCCTCCCTGAAGTGAAGTCTAGGTACCATTTTGGTAAATTACTTCACATACTA
Source organism: Minisyncoccia bacterium (assembly GCA_041752435.1). Classification (GTDB taxonomy): domain Bacteria; phylum Patescibacteriota; class Minisyncoccia; order Phycocordibacterales; family UBA918; genus OLB19. The sequence continues at coordinate 2,458 of JBGSWM010000100.1, forward strand.
TTTCCAGATAACTTTCCCGATATACATCTATCTGGTCAAAAAAATGACAAAACGGCAACAATAATTGCTGAAAAGCGAGAACGAGACTCAGATCATGCACGCATGAGTGAATTGTTGAATAAGCCAGAGGCATTAAATAAAGAAGAGAAAGATGAATATGACAATATTATTACCAGGCAAGAATCAGCTGGTCTTGGGCACGATATTGTGCAAAAGTTAGGGTCACTTGGAGTTAAATTTGATACTTTGGCGCGAAACTTTTCCCGTCAAGAAAGTGGCCAAGACGTGTATTTAGACACAATAAATACCTGGGTGTATCTACGCCCGACGGATACTGATGGATTACCAGATCTAAATCAGAAGAAATATCTCGCCCTCAATTTTGATGAGTTAGCTCTCACAACTCAAATAGAAAAACTTGTAGGTGAAAACCAGAAGCGCCAAGCATACATGCATCTAGAGCGAATAAAAGCGCTCGCCGAGCAAGAGCGAACAGAGAAGAACTCGGGTGCTTGGGGACCTTTTTAAAACATATCTATGCCAAAGCGCTGCAAGTGGGTTGAAGGAAAAGATGAACTCTATCAAAAATACCATGATAGGGAGTGGGGCTTAATTAGTCTGGGAGACTAGTTAAGAAGCTTTCGAGACATTTTAATCCGCCAACTGGCGGAGAAAAAATGTCCGAAAGGTATACAGCTCCTGTAAGGAGGACCAGTTTACTGGTACACTAATTATTATGAAAAGATGCGCCTGGGCTGAGGGAAAAGATGAACTCTATCTGAGCTACCATGATAGGGAGTGGGGTGTACCAGTCCATGACGACCAAAAACTCTTCGAGTTTTTGGTCCTCGAGAGTGCTCAAGCTGGCCTCTCCTGGCAA
>JBGSWM010000101.1:0-3749 GCA_041752435.1 Minisyncoccia bacterium
GGTATTATTAAAAGACTTAGAAAAGGTGTCTTAATTTTGGGGTACCTTCCAACATTGACGATGTGACAAGTATAGGGAAGTGTGGTAGAGTGTCAACATAATTATGATGACACATAGTGTTGTGACAAAACGAGTTTTTTAATAAAGGCATTATTCGCTACTATCACTTTTTTCATGACACAAATAAACACTCTACTTAAAGAACTTGGACTTACTTCCAACCAAACATACATCTATCTCCATCTGGCAAAGCGAGGAAAATCTAAAGCTGGTGAGATCATCAAAGCCACGGGTTTCCATCGAAATATCGTCTACGGCACGCTCGAAGAACTAATCGATAAGCGGTTGGTTGGAAGTAGTAAGGATAACGGGGTGTTGGTGTACCGCATCTATGACCCAGAGCGAATTGTTGCCGAGCAGGAAGAAAGGGTACGCAAAGCCAAAGACTTAGTGGGGGAATTAGCTAAGTACACCAAGGGTGGCGCCCCGCAACAGATTGTCATATATGAAGGGCAAAAGGATTTTATTACTCAGGCCAGGCGTGCCGCTGAAGTACTGCCAAAAAATGGTACAGCTAGACTGCTCGGTATTTCTCCCTTGTGGCATGACTTGGTCGGAGGAGAGGTTGGTGAGGAGCTACTGCAGGTACATAAAGGTAAAAACATTCAGTCGTTTATCTTGGCCAAGCGCTTCACCACCGCCGACAAAAAATATCTAGACGCTTCGAAGGGATTAATTAAGGGTAAGGAGACCTCGCTCGTGTCAGACGATACTAGCGGTATTGAAATACTAGAAGATCGAATTTCCATCCGCTCGTTTGTCGAACCGTATGTGATTGTGGAAATAGTAAATGCACAACTAGCCAAAAATTATCAAAGATACTTTGATTTCTTGTGGGAGATGACATCGGCCACAAAACCAACCAAAAAGATTGCTTGACAGGTGATACACTTTTGATACACTTAAGCTATTATGGCAACAACAAAAACAAGAATTAATATAAGTTTAAGTGATGATGTTGAGAAAGCACTTAAAGCCTTAGCTAAACGCGATCAGGTTCCTTCTGCTACCAAAGCGGTTGAGCTTTTGCGCCAAGCAATTGAGACTGAAGAAGACTATGTTTTTGATGTGATTGCTAATGAGCGAGATACTGAGAATGTAAAACTTGTTTCTCATAAAATGGCATGGAAATAAGATTCACCATCTTATATAACCCAAAAGTAGTACGAGATGACATTCCCGCTCTTTCTTCAGTTAATAGAGACCGCATATGCGAAGCCATCGAAAATAAGCTAATGGTTTCACCCGAGCAGTATGCCAAACCATTACGACGGTCACTACGCGGTTACCGTAAGCTTCGAGTTGGCGATTATCGAATAATTTTTAGAATTCAGGAGGACAATATTATTATTGTTGGCATTTTGCATCGTTCAATCGCGTACGAGAAGGCACTGATGCGAAGGATTTAAAAAATGTTATAGAAAGAGAAGGAACCTACACTCTGCAAATTGAACACTCACCAAAGAAAGCCGACGCAATGCGGGCTAGTGTGAGTAAGTACTTTGAGTTTTAAAAACTTTTTTAGCTAACCTCTTCAAGGAGAGAGTGAATTTTGTATTGTGTAGACAAAAATGGGTTTGGGGAGTATTGTCAATTATTGTTCCTTATTTCTTTAACAGGCAGGAGGCTGGTATGGAAAACATGAAGATCCTCCTGACACCGCAGATGATGGTGGCCTGGGAAAACTGGGAGGAGGCGAATATGGTAGCTTGCCGTCTAGCTTGCGACTTGGTTGCTGAAGGCTTATCCCAGTCTGACTCTAGTTGGGTTACTCTTGAGTCACTGGCAATAAAAGCCAGTGCCGCCTTCGCTGAGTTCGCACGCCTGGTCAAGGCCGAATTCCCTCGGATTGACGTCAATCCTTGTGACCAGGTCGAGGATGGGTGCTTGGTCCAAGTGACAGTCCGCCAGAGAAGGCGGAAGATCAAAGCATAGCAAAGCCCCGCGTCCTGTTGGATGCGGGGCTTCATACGTATTATCTATCCTCAGGGTAGTAAATGGCTACATTGAGGCTTGTAGCTCGGTCTCGATCTGCAGGAGCTCACTTTCTAGAGAATCGAGATTAGTGCTCTCCAGGTCGGCTTCGATGGCCTCAATCTCGTTTGAGGTACTCATGGCGCCAAAACTTTCCACTTGAGCTTCAGCGGTAGTACTCTCTGGCTCATTGTTCATCTCGGCGGTCGGTCTAATCGGTGTCGGTAGGGGAGCTGGGGGTACTTGGCTAGCTTGATACCAAAAGAATAAGCCAACCGCGACAAGAATTAAAGCTCCCACTAAAAGTCCGATGATCAAACCTTGGTGGTGACTAACTTCGGAAATATTGTCACCATCTTCGCCGGTAGATCGATATTGGGTGGGCATTTTCATCTCCACGTTTGATAAATCTGGTTGTTCAATTTGATTCATAGACAAAGATTATGATGATTAAATAACTGGATTCAGAGGCAGAGTTGTAGTCGGAGCGGTCTCATCAGTCACTACTTCTATATCCTCTTCGCTAATATTAGTATTAGGTAGGGTGCCAGCGGCTACGCTTTTTAGTTCAGAAATCACTTGACGCAGTTCGCTGTGGGTTTGACGAATCAACACAGCGACTTTTTGGTAGTGTAGCTTTAGAGTTTGCCAGGCCGAGTATGGTCGGTCGCTGGTGGTGGCGTTTTGGACCATGAGATCAATATCGCCCAGCATTGTCCTGGCCTCAGCTAGAGTCTTGGCGGCCTGGCGAAGAGTGGCGGCTGGTACCGTGGTATCAAAACTACTTTGGTTAAGGATCGCTATTCTAGCTTCGAGGCGAGTGATGATGACAAAGAGACGTTCGACGGCCGCTTCCATTCGGTTACTAATATTGGCGGCCAAATTAATGATGCGTAGTTGTCTGGTCTCGCTTAGGGTAACCTGATTTTCTAGTCTTTGCTGCTTGGCTAACTCGTTTTGCCTAGTTATTTCTTCTTGATCAACTTCAAGACTGCGCATCTCACGGTAATTGGTGGTTCCGCTGGCGGTCGAGGAAGCAGGTTGACCCAACGGCTCGATAGAGCGGCTGTCAGCATCGGCTTGGGGGGTTGGGCAGCGGAACTCACAATTAGGGCCAGTGCGACCTACCCATGAGCCATCATCACAGCGCTTCACGTCGGCGGTACACATGATGGTGTCAGGGTCAGGCACGATTGGTTCTCCGGCGGTTTGGGCAAAAGTAACAGAGAAAAAAGCCAGCCACAATAAGGTGGTGTAGGTAAGGTATGAAGGTAGGGTGATAAAAATTTTGTTAGACATAAATAATAACCGTCAATTACAATAATACAGCGATTATATACAGTATACCCCCTCAACCACTATGTGGTTGAGGGGGTATACACAACTTCTATTTAATTTTTCAGCTACTTCTTATCAGCGAGATAGAGTTCACGACTGCGGTCAAAGGCAGTCTTGGCTGCAGCGGCCCCGAGCCACTCACCTATCTTCACTTCTTTGTTCTGGACTTTTTTGTAGGTTTCAAAGAAGTGGGTCATTTCTTTTTGGAAGTGGGAGTTGAGGTCGCCAATATCTTTGATGTCATCCATGCGTGGGTCATCGACTGGGACAGCGATCACCTTGTCATCACGCTCGCCACCATCTTCCATTTCCATAATAGCGACCGGTCGAGCTTTGACCAAGATGCCCGGAGCCAGCGGGTAGGTAGTGATAAGGAC
>JBGSWM010000102.1:0-2586 GCA_041752435.1 Minisyncoccia bacterium
CAATAAAAGGCGGACGAGACCGCCGGTCTCGTCCGCCTTTTCTTCTGCCCCTTCATCAAAAATCTCTACGAGCCAAGTCGTGCCAAGGGCGGAGATGGCTGGGAGAATCTTCGACATTAAGTTCTAGGACGAAGCGGCGGCAATCTTAGCCACTGCCTCATTGAAGGCATTAGTGGTTAGGGAAGCGCCACCAACCCGTGAGAGGGAAATCTCTGACAGCGGCTTACCAATCACTTCCGCGGCGAAAGCACCATCAAAGCGTTCTTGGTTGGGGTTAGAAAATCCCTCACCACCATCGTAGACAACATCAGCGGCAGTGACGATACCATCCTCTAGGGTGAGTGAGACAGCTAGTTCGTGCGAGGTTCGGGCTGGGGTTAGATAACTTCCGGTTTCGGTGAAGGTGACAGCGGTCACAGACTCCGGTGTGTCAGAAATAATACCGGTATCAGGGTTAGTTTCGGCTTCGCTTTCAACTAGCGACTCTTCTTCCAGCTCCATACTTTCTGTTCGATTTACTTCTTCAACGGGAGCGATCTCAGTCGGCGTTTCGTCAGGCTTTGGTACAAAAACAACGACGGCGCCGAGGGCGACAATAATGATTCCTAAAATAATGACAACAATCGGCATATATTACGAAAAAAGCTAATAGATTAATAGGGGCGATTGTATTACACTTAAATTGTCTGTAATGCAAAAGGGTCACGGTAGATCACATTTACCCGATAATTTAGTGCATGTATAAAAATATCTTAGCGTTTCCGGGTTCGGTCGCAAGACTAGTCGATGCCACCGGAATGTACCGTACTGTTAGTATCGCTCTCGGCTTTCTAACGGTAGTCGGAATCTTGTATGGATTTATTGGTTTAGTCGAATACAGTGGCCTAGAGCAGCTCTTGGCGGTCACGGTAGCTATTGGTGTAGCGATGGTAGTCAATCTCCTCTGCAGCAAGCTGTGGCGAGTTTCAGTCAATATGGAGTCAGCGTTTATAACGGCGCTGATTATTCATTTTTTGCTTATCCCAGCACAGTGGGGTGACTTTGTTGGCAACTTCATTCTAGCGGTGGTGGTCGTCTTGGCCACTGTCTCAAAGTATGTCTTTGCTTGGCATAAACAGCATATAGTTAATCCTGCTGCCATCGGTGTAGTGCTAGTGGCTTTGGCCTATGAACTTTTTCCTATCCCTGGTTACTTTGAGGCGTCGTGGTGGGTTGGTCAGTCTGTTTTCTTTATCCCGCTTCTACTCGCTGGCAGTCTGGTCGTAATGAAGGTACGTAAGTGGACGCCGGTTATCGCTTTCCTTGGTGTTGGCTTCTTGGTCTACCTCTATGAGGAGTGGAAGTTTTATGGCGAGATTCCCGCACCCGAAGCTTTCTGGTTGTCTGGCCCTAGTCTATTTCTGGCCTTCTTTATGTTGACTGAGCCTTTTACGATGCCGCCGACCAAGCGTCTACAATTTGGCTATGGTGCACTGGTTGGTTTTATTTCGCAGACCACTCTATTTCTTTCTTTTGGTATCAAGATGGTGCCCGAGTTAGCTCTCGTCATTGGTAACTTACTTTTTTACCCGAGTACACTACGACGGAAATTAATCCTACCGCTTGCTACTGTGCGGGAAGTGGCCAAGGAAACTTTTGAGTTTGCCTTCACGAAGCCTGGTACTATGCGCTTCCGGGCGGGGCAGTACCTTGAATGGATGCTTCCACATGACTTGCCTGACAGTCGCGGTATCAGGCGTTATTTCACCATTGCTTCCTCACCGGTTGACCCGCTTTTGCGTATTACTTTGCGTATCGGTGAGACAGTTAGTAGCTATAAGCAGCAGCTGAAGAAGATGAAACCGGGAGATACTATTATCGCCAGTCAGTTGGCCGGAGATTTTCTGCTACCGCGAGATATCAAGCGTAAGGTAGCCATGGTGGCTGGCGGTATCGGCGTGACCCCATTCTTGAGTCATATCGACTATATGCAAACTAAGAGTGTACCCAAACATAATACCGTCTTGTTCTACTGCAATAATACCGCCGCCGAGATAGCCTATCGCGATCGCTTGCAAGCTGTCTCCAACATCATACCTTTACAGGTGGTGCACGTCTTGGCCAAAGAGAAAACCCCACCTTACGAGCATGGCTATCTTACCAAGGAGATGATAATTAAATATGTACCAGATTACCTTGAGCGAGCTTGGTATCTCTCCGGTCCACCAGGGATGGTCAATGCGTACAGTAAGCTTTTGCTTGATCTAGGAGTTAAGCGTCGCCATATCAAAAAAGATTTCTTCCCCGGTTTAGCTTAAATTAATAACCACAAGAATGTAATAATCTAAAAAAGGTCGGACCTTTTACTTTTTTGGCTTGGTTTTGGTGTCACTTTGGGAGCCTGGTGTGTGCAAAGGGTACCCCTTGGTAACTTGCCGAGGGGTACCCTTTGCAAAAACTCACTAAATGATTGTGGCTATTACCAGTTAATTGGTGTTAAGTGATGGTTTCCTAGGTACTGGTTGGTCTGACTAAACGGTTTCGAGCCAAAGAAGCCGGTGTGAGCCGAGATGGGGGAGGGGTGGGGGGAGCTTAAAATAAGATGTT
>JBGSWM010000103.1:0-3726 GCA_041752435.1 Minisyncoccia bacterium
ATCTCCGTTCATGTTTCTTCCGAGCGGAGTCAACAACAAAACAAAGACAAAGGTCTAGCGCTTCTGGCGGGAAAAATCTACGCCTTTAAGGAAGCCCAACATCGTCGCGAGATGGAAGGTCTCTCGGTTGAGAAGACGGTCAAAATCGAGTGGGGGAGTCAGATTCGCTCATACGTTCTGCATCCGTACCAACTTGTGAAAGATCACCGGACCAATATTGAATTGCGTGATGTAGAGCGTGTTCTACATGGTTATCTAGAACCGTTTATAGAGACTTCAGTCAAGGCCTAGTGTCATGTTATACTCTAATTTATGATTTACTTTGATAATGTTTCCAAGCTCTACAATGATGGGCGTTCGGCAGCTATTCAAGAAGTGACGTTTCAGGTTTCACCAAAAGAATTCGTTTCTATCGTCGGGCACTCTGGTGCTGGTAAGACCACTCTCCTTAAGATGATCATCGCCGAAGACCGACCAACCGACGGCCAAGTTTTCTTCGAGTCAATTGATATTCATAAGATCCCCCGTACCAAGCTGCCACATTACCGTCGTAAGATCGGCACAGTCTTTCAAGATTTTAAATTACTCGCCAACAAGACCGCTTACGAAAACATTGCTTTTGCCATGGAGGCCAATGGTCGCACTGATGAGGAGATAGCGGAGAATGTCCCGCAAGCCCTCGCCCTCGTCGATCTTTCTGACAAAGCCTTTAACTTTCCGAATGAACTCTCGGGTGGTGAGAAGCAACGAGTGGCAATTGCGCGAGCAATTGTTAATCAGCCAGATATTATTGTGGCCGACGAACCAACGGGTAACCTAGACCCGATTGCTACTTATGAAGTAGTGCAGATTTTGCGCAAGATTAATGACCTCGGCACGACTGTTATCATGACCACTCACAACAAGGGTGTGATTGATGAACTGGGCCGTCGCGTGATTACGATGGATGAAGGTCGAATAGTACGGGATGACGAGACTGGTAAGTACGTACTATAATCGTGTCTATGTTTACATCAATTCGCAGAATTACTAAATCAGGGTTTGTCGGTTTTTGGCGCAATGCCTACGTCTCACTGGCTTCTATTTTTGTCCTCATGGTCGTTTTGTTTGTGATTGCAGCGACGATGTTTGTTGACCAGTTACTCACTACCTCTCTCCAGACTCTACAAAGCAAAGTCGACATTAATGTTTACTTCGTCCCGTCGGCGGCGGAGGAAGATATTGAGGCGATTAGAGATGCGGTCGCGGCCTTGCCTGATGTGACGGCGGTGACCTACGTCTCAAGGGAAGAAGCCTTGGCGCGCTACCGCGAGAGCAAGAAGGACGATCAGATTGCCATGCAGGCCCTAGATGAGCTCGATGAGAACCCGCTTGGGGCCAATATCGCTATTCAAGCCAGAGAGCTTTCTCAGTACGAGAACATCTCTCAGTTCCTCGAAGAGCAGCGCATCGCAACCGCTCCGCAAGCACCGATTATCGAGACTATCAACTACGCGCGAAATAAGGAAGCAATTGATACTCTCAACAACATCATGGCCGCCGTCGAGCGCTCTAGCTCAATCATCACTATTATCCTCATCCTGGCTGCGATTTTGATTACTTTCAACACTATCCGCTTGGCTATCTATACCGCGCGCGAAGAAATCTCCATCATGCGCTTGGTGGGCGCGAGTAATATGTTTATTCGGGGACCGTTCTTGCTCCAGGGAATTATGTACGGTTTTGTGGCCGGGGTATTATCACTTCTGATATGGTATCCGATTATGGTCTGGCTGGGGCCGCGCACGGCTGACTTCTTTGAGTTCAACCTCTTTGTCTACTTCGTCAACGACTTTAGCTATATCTTCGCCATTATCGTCGGGACCGGTGTGGTCTTAGGTTTTGTCTCTAGTGCTTTAGCCATCGCTCGTTATCTCCGGGTTTAAGTAAATTTCTTTAGTATGGGTACTGCTACCAAGAAAACTAAAACCAAAAATCCTAAAATAGTCTTCGTGGTCGGTGGGGTGATGAGTGGGGTTGGGAAGGGTATTACTTCTTCTTCAATTGCGCTCTTGCTGAAGGCGCGGGGCCTCAAGGTAACCGCGATGAAGATTGATCCGTATATCAATGTCGATGCCGGGACCATGAATCCGACAGTTCATGGCGAGACTTTTGTCCTTAAGGATGGACTAGAGACCGACCAAGACATGGGCAACTACGAACGATTTTTGGGCGAGGATTTGCCGGCCATCAACTATATGACGACGGGTAGTGTTTATCTCTCAGTCATTCAAAGAGAAAGAAATTTGGAGTTTGAGGGTCGCTGTGTGGAGGTGGTGCCGGATATTCCACTGGAGGTGATTCGTCGCATTAAAGCCGCCGCTAAAGCAGCGGCGGCGGACGTCGTCATGGTCGAAGTGGGTGGGACCGTGGGTGAGTACCAGAATGTTCTCTTTCTCGAGGCGATTCGTATGCTGAAGACCGAGGTGCCGGAGGACATTGCTACTGTCATGGTGAGCTATCTACCAGTACCCGGCAGTATTGGTGAAATGAAGACTAAGCCAACCCAGACGGCCGTGCGCGCTCTCAATAGCGCCGGGGTTTTTGCCGATGTGATTATTGCCCGCAGCCCACTGCCGGTTGATGAGAAACGAAAGGAGAAGATTGCGCTGTTTTGTAACGTGAAGAAAGATCAGGTTATTTCCGCGCCAGACGTGCCAAGTATTTATGATATTCCGGTTAATTTTGAAAATGAGAAGCTCTCGCAAAAAATTTGCCAGTTGCTCGGTCTCCCGACTACTAAGCCGGCAGATTTACGGGCCTGGAAGCGCTTTGTCGCCAGTAGTGCGAGTGCCAAGCGGGAGGTGAAGATTGCGGTCGTCGGCAAATACTTCAACTCGGGTGACTTTGTCCTCTCTGACGTGTATCTTTCGGTTCTCGAGGCGATTAAGTATTCGGCCTACCAGCAAAACCTAAAACCAGTTATTACCTATCTCTCCGCCGCCGATTTTACCGACCCCAAACAATGTAAGAGTTTAAATAAATACGATGGTATTTTGGTCCCCGGTGGTTTTGGTTCTACGGGTATCGAAGGGAAGTTGAATGTTATTAAGTATGCCCGCACGCACGGTATTCCATACTTTGGTATTTGCTATGGTATGCAGTTGTTGGTGGTGGAGTATGCCCGCAATGTTGCTAAGCTTGCTGGTGCGCACACGGCCGAGATAGATAAGCGCTCGCCACATCCGGTAGTCGATATTATGCCGGAACAAAAACAACTACTGGCCGAGAGTAAGCTTGGCGGGACGATGCGCCTTGGTGAATATCTGTGCGAGGTAGGTAAGGGGACAATCGCTAGGCAGGCCTATGGCTCGGCTAGTGTGACCGAGCGCCACCGCCACCGCTACGAAGTGAATCCTGAGTATATAGAGAAGCTCGAGTCCGCCGGTCTGGTCTTCTCGGGCCGATCCCCGGATGGTCGTCTGATGGAGGTGGTTGAGTTACCAAAAGAACAGCATCCTTTCTATCTCGGTGTGCAGTTCCATCCGGAGCTAATCGCTCGACCGCTACGCCCGCACCCACTCTTTACGGCCTTTATCAAAGCCGCTTACGAGCAGAAATAGGGTTAGTGGGGAAGCTATAAATAAGGCTTCAAAGATTATAAAAATTATGGTAGTCTACTAGACGCGCAATTTGCGTATAGAGGATAAGGAAACAATTAAATATTTTGGCGGATCGTCTAATGGT
>JBGSWM010000104.1:0-2365 GCA_041752435.1 Minisyncoccia bacterium
AGTGTAACTGAGAAATTAATAAATTTATCAGACCTGGCTTTAGCGGCTGATGGGGCGAAAATTTTGTATGCAACAAAGAATGAGGTGGGTGAGTCAGAGATTAGTGAAATTAGCCTGGGTCGAGAGTTGGAGCAAAAGACGAAGGTAATAGGGCCTGGTTCTTCACCGGCTTTTCTGCGTAATAATCTATTTCTTTTTGTAGATGAAAATAATGTCTGGGCCGGAGATTTAAGTAATGGAAGCCGGCAAGTATTGAGCCAAATTCTCATCCCTGATGTACCACTTTACGACTTGCGGCGTAATATTGGCTACAGTACAGAGCACGATGTTCTCCTGGTCACAGACACTTATATAGATCAGTTAACTAAAGTTCCTCAGGCCAGAATCGCTTTTTATGATGTGGTGGGGGAGAATGTCTCAGACTTGCAAGTAACTTTAAAATATAGCCTTGATGTCTCCTCGGGTTATGTCCAAAGTAGTCTCTTGTCACCTAGTGGCCAGTATCTAGCCATCACTCTAACAGAGAGTTTTACGGGAAGAAATCCTCAGCTATTGATTTTTGATATAGTTAGTGGTATAATCACGAAAGTTATCGATTTATCTGACTTTGCTCCTTTAACCCTGCTGCTCGACGATTGGTTAATCTAAATACTTATTGTAAATACTATGTATCTTAAACAGAGTAGATTTTTTCAAAATCTCTTTTTAACAACGCTTCTTGCTTTGCTTTTTGTGGTGCTTTGGCCATCTTTAGTTGCTGCCCAGGACTACGCTTTTGTCCCGACAGAGACTAATTTAGAGGAAGTCGAGCAATATTTTCAAAATCAGCCAGTAGAGCAGTCGACACCACCTGTTCCACCCCCGCCAGATCTACCGCCGCCGCCTGATCTGCCACCCCCACCAGCACCCGCTGCGGTTGCTAACTTGAGTGTCTTTACCCAAGGTATAGGAGATCCAGTTACTTCAGGACAGAGAATCATCGCGGCGACAGAAGACATCACCAAAATAGCTTGGAGTAGTAGAAACGCTATCACTTGTGAAGGACAAGGTTTTCCAACTTCGGGTAGTACCGCAGGTGAACTTTTATCTGGTCACCCTAGTCTAGTTTTGCTTCCGGGAGACTTCGTCGACTACCGCATCAGATGTCAAAACGCTGATAATCAATGGGGGAATTGGACTCAGGTGCGAATTGTTAAAGAACCAGCCGATCCGGTTGAGCCACCAGCTCCGCTAGCGGAAGCTATTCTCGAAGTTTGGACATCAGGCAATGGTACACCAATCTCGACTGGGGTAAGAAATATTGCGGCCACCGAGAATGTCGTCAAAATTGTTTGGGACAGTATTAATGGCGTAATCTGCGAAGGGTCTGGTTTTTCTACCGGGAATAATCCTCTCGGAGTGGTTAATGCTGGGCATCCTGACTTGGCGATTAATCCGGGAGCCAGTAAAGAATTCAAGGTTCGTTGTCAGAATATCGAAAATATTTGGTCAGCTTGGCAGTCAGTGACGATTAATAAGAATGCAGTGCCACCGCCACCGGCCAACGCCGCACCAAGCGCCCCTACTATTATGGGGGCAGATATGTCCACCAATGCACCAGTGAGTGGTTTGATAAACACGGTCATTCCGTTTACTTTCAGATCGACTGATCCTGATAATGACCAGATTCGCTATCTAATTGATTGGGATAGTAGTGGTGGAGTTGATGCTGTTCTACCAGCTGCCGGTAGTCTACCAAGTGGTGAAGCTGTAACGACAAATTATCTCTGGTCTATCCTTGGTACTTATACCTTTAGTGTCAGAGCTGAAGATACGAGAGGAAACCGCTCTGCTTGGTCTTCTCATACCATTAATATTGAAAATCCTGGGGCGGTAGTACCTCCGCCGCCAAGGCTAAGACTGTGGGTAGATGAAGAATTGGTTCGTTCAGGTGATTCAACGATTGTTTTCTTGGGAGTAACGGCTGATTATCAGGCTGACTGTACAATTTATGGTGTGCTCGGTAGTCCGTATCAGATAAATCACCGCGGGTCAGTAAATGAAATTGTTTACAATCGCGCCACGTTGGATCTCTTTGCTGAGCAAGAAATAAATGCCGTCTGTACACCTAACGTGCCAGGCTATGTTATACCCGAAGTCTCAGCTACAGAGGTGGTTAGAGTCATTCCAAGGTTCGAGGAGAATTAATTGTCAAAAGAACTATTGCGTGTTATAATTTAAAAGTATGATGATCGCCGAGCATGTTCTTTAGAACGTGCTCGGAGGAAAGTCCGAACACGCCCAAGCCTACTTAGTAAGTTTGGAGCACGGTAGTGGGTAATACCCATCTTTGTCTACTAGACAAAAGAGGTGCGAGCAGAGACGT
>JBGSWM010000105.1:0-3795 GCA_041752435.1 Minisyncoccia bacterium
GGCGATTGGTCGGAGTGCCAGCAGCTCATTATGCTAAGTCTAAAGGGGCTGTTGTTACCATGATAGACAAAAATACGGACGAAGCGGTGGTCAAGGCCGCCACGCTCGGGGCGGATATCATCATCCTGGGGGTCGGCAAAGCACAGATTTTGCGGCCAGACATGGTTAAGTCCGGAGTGGTGGTGTTTGATGCTGGGGCTTCAGAGGAGGGGGGAGTATTGGTGGGCGACGCTGATCCGGCTGTTGGCGAGAAGGCAGCATTGTTTACCCCTGTCCCCGGTGGTATTGGACCTTTAACAGTTGCTTTGCTCTACCGTAATCTCTTAGAGTTGACTGTCCGTCAATAGAAAAAAGGCCCATTTTATGATATAACACGGGCATAATTTTAGTCTTTATTTATGTCCTCATCATCACCAGAGTCAACCGGATCAGCTACTTTTTTACGTTTTTTTCGAGCCTTGGTGCTCATTTCAGTGATTGGCTATTTAGCTTTTGTTGTCTACGGTAATGTCCGAGACGAAAAACCATCCCATCCTTTTAAGCTTGGCCTAGACTTGGCTGGAGGGGCGCACTTAGTGTATGAGGCTGATACAAGCAAGGTCGATCCACTTGAGGTGCCCGAACTCATGAATGTTCTACGTGATGTGATTGAGCGTCGCATCAACATCTTTGGTGTCTCGGAGCCCATTGTCTATGTCGAGAGTAGTAGTTTTGTTTCCGAACAAAAAAGTGAAAGATTGGTGGTTGAGCTGCCGGGCGTAACCGATGTAGGAGAGGCCGTGGCCGAAATTGGCCGCACCCCCCAACTTGAATTTAAGTTGCTTGATCTAGAGAAGCTGCAGCAGCAAGACGCTCTCCTCGCCGCCACAAATACCTCTCCGGAGTTACTCGGACAGGCGATAGCCGCTCTCGGTGATCCTTACACCGACACTGGTCTGACTGGACGTTACCTTGAGAGTGCCCAGCTAGAGTTTTCTGGTAGCCAGTCTGGCCAATTAGCTAATGAGCCAATTGTGTCAATTCGCTTTAATCAAGAAGGTGGTGATCTTTTCGCGCAGATTACCCGTGACAATGTGGGCGAGCAACTGGCTATTATCCTTGATGGTGAAATGATCTCCGCGCCACGGATTAATGAATCAATTACTGGCGGTACCGCTATCATCTCGGGTGGTTTTGATCCTGATCAGGCACGGGAGTTGGCCCAGAATCTAAGCTTCGGCGCCTTGCCGCTACCAATCTCACTCGCTAGTACTCAGACCGTGGGTGCCACCTTAGGTCAGGAAGTTTTGGAAAGAGGAGTTGAGGCGGCCGCCATTGGTCTTGGCTTGGTAGTGATCTTTATGCTCCTCTGGTATCGCTTGCCGGGTCTGGTCGCTGCGCTCGCTTTGCTTAGTTATATTATTATCGTCCTTGTGCTGTTTCAGCTTATCCCAGTGACACTTACCGCCGCCGGTCTCGCTGGCTTGGTGATTTCTATTGGTATGGCGGTTGATGCCAACGTCTTGGTGTTTGAGCGTTTGAAGGAAGAAATGCGAACCGGTAAAGGCATGCGGGAAGCTTCCCAAGAAGGCTTCACTCGCGCCTGGGGAGCGATTCGTGATGGTAATATCACCAGTTTACTATCAGCCATCATCCTCTTCTGGTTCGGCACTTCCATGGTTAAAGGTTTTGCTTTGGTCTTTGGTATCGGTGTGGTAGCTTCGATGATTTCTGCTCTTCTCATTACTCGGACTCTACTCATGGTTTTGCCAGACAAGAAGCTTAGCGATAGTAAGTTCTGGTCAATATTACTCAGTAGTGGATTTTCTAAATAAGCTTGTATGTTTGCCATTAAATATCGAAATATTTTCCTTGCCATCGCCGCGGTGATTATCGTTGGTAGTATTGCTATTATCAGCTTCTTTGGGCTTAAGCTCAGTATCGACTTCACTGGGGGATCTCTGACTGAGGTGATGTATAGCGAGACTGCCCCGGAGAAAAGTGAAGTAGAAGCAGCGGTGGCGGCTCTCTCGCTTGGTAGCTTTACCGTTAGAGAGTCTAGCGATCAGGCAGGCAAAGTCGGTTATTTAGTGCGTACCGCTGACCTGAATGAAGAGCAGCGGGTGGTTCTGGGCAAGACTCTAACCGCTATGCCTGGTGCGCCTGAGGTGACTCGTTTTACCTCGATTGGCCCTGTCATTGGTGAAGAGCTTAAAGACAAGGCGGTGTGGGCCATTGGCGCTGTTTCTTTAGTGATTGTTCTCTATATCGCTTTTGCTTTCGCTGGAATCGGTACCCCAATCAGTTCGTGGGTTTATGGGGCGACGACTATTCTGGTCCTGATTCACGACGTCTTGGTACCAACGGCCATGATTAGTGTTCTCGGGGTGACGGCCGGCATTGAAGTGGATGTTCTCTTCGTGATGGCTCTCTTGGCGGTTCTTGGTTACTCCGTCAACGACACAATTGTTATCTTCGACCGAGTGCGCGAAAACCTGACGCAGAATCGCACGGAGCGCAAGGTCAAGAGTAATGAAGCGGGGATTGTGCGCGAGGAAGTAGTTTACACTCTGACCAAGCCGTATGAAGATATTGTCGGTGAAGCGGTTAGTCAGTCGATGGCTAGGTCGATCAATACTTCGCTTACCACCCTTCTCACCCTGATCGCCCTTTACGTAATTGGTGGTACGGCTACCCAAACCTTCGCTCTCGTTCTGATTGCGGGTGTGGTGGCCGGTACTTACTCATCAATTCTTATCGCCAGTCCGCTCGTGGTCGCCTACGCGAAGTATAAGGAGAGTAAGAAAAGCAAATAGCTATGATTATTGGTCTGACAGGAAGTTTTGGTGCTGGTAAGGGTTGGGTCGCCGACTACCTATCCACCAAGAAAGGCTTCGCTCATTTTTCCGCGCGCACATTTATCATTGCTGAAATTACTAAGCGCGGTTTACCAATCGATAGAGATTCAATGACGGTAGTCGCCAATGATTTAAGAAAAAATAATGGACCAACTTACATTTTTGAGCAGCTAGTACAGATGGCCAAAGATCATGGCGGTGATTGTGTAGTTGAAAGTATTCGGGCGGTCGCTGAAGCAAAATATCTAAAGGAGCAGGGTGGAGTGGTCTTAGGAATTGATGCTTTACCAGAGATTCGCTACGAAAGAATTAAGCAAAGAGGTAGCGAAACTGATAACGTCAGCTTTACAAAGTGGCGCGAACAAGAGATCAGAGAGTCAAATCCGGACGACCCAACTAAACAAGATATTTTTGGTGCCCTCAATGAATCCAATCTGGTCATTAAGAATGACGGTGATACGGAGGAACTGGCCAGAAATATCGAATCATTTCTAGCACAGTACCAGGAATAAATCCTCTGTTTTTTAATGACACAGCCATTTTATATTATTCAAATGATATAATAAATTCGTTATTTATTGACTAAGTAATTTTTATGGAAAGTATAAATAAATGGTTTGTCTATCAGGTAGCAGAGCACTACGCTGATTTTGATGGTCGGGTATCGCGCGAGCAGTTTTGGATGTATGTGTTATGGCACTTCATAACTATCATGGTGATAGCTATAGTGGGCGGTATCCTGGATGTACCAGGATTATTTCTACTAGCCTCCTTGGCTTTAATCATTCCTAGTATAGCGATTACGGTTCGCCGACTACACGATACTGGCAGGAGTGGCTGGTGGTATCTACTTAACTTCGTACCTTTGATTGGTGCCATTATTGTACTTGTTTGGTTGGTTAGTAAGGGGGATTTGGGACCAAATTCCCATGGTGCTGACCCACTGGTTGTGTCGTCA
>JBGSWM010000106.1:0-4769 GCA_041752435.1 Minisyncoccia bacterium
GGCTAGTCTGCAAGATCTAAAAGAAAATGTCGCTCCTTGGCATATGCTCAACATGACATTATATGAGGTGACCTTGCCTGAAGTGCGGGGCAAGGACGGTCATGAATACCCTTTGACTGAGCTTGTCGGGATTATGGAGCAGCTATTTGCTGGTTTGCGGACGATTGGCTCTAAGCAAGGTGAGAATCATTTTGTGATTGAGCTCGCGGTGGCTGACAATAGTGACGATATTATATTTTATACCGCGGTCCCGAATGAGTTCGTGGTCCTGTTTGAGAAGCAAGTGTTGTCGCTCTTCCCACATGCCGAGCTTATTATTCAGTCACATGACTACAATATCTTTGTTAATGAAGGTCAGACCATTATTGCTGAAGCGACTTTAAAGAAACATCCGATTTATCCGCTGCGCACCCCGGATGAGTTTGGCTCAGACCCCTTGGCGGTTATTCTCAATGCTTTTTCTCGGATTGAGCGCGAGGGCGGCGGAGCGGCGGTGCAGTTTGTGATGCGACATCCGCAAAAGAAATATCGCAAAACCTATGAAGATATTATTAAAAGTATTGAAAAAGATGGTTTAAGTGCTAATGAGGCTATCTCACGCAGTACTATTGGTGGGCAGTTAATCGGAGGATTGACTGATTTTCTCGCTAGTACGCAAAAAAAGGAAGATAAGGCGGAAATGAAAACTTCCAAGGACGCCGATAAGGTAGAGATTTTCCGCAAGAAAATTGCGAGCGATATGATTGAGGTCAATATCCGCTTAGCTGTCTCAGCTACAACTGAGCACCGAGCGGACCAAATTTTGACTGAGATGGAGTCTACTTTTAATCAGTTTGATGTGGTGGACGGTAACTCGATTGTGTTTAAGCGTGCGCGGGGCGGCTCGCTTCTGCGTCTACAGAAAGCCTTTGCCTTCCGTGAGTTTTTAAGTAGTGCCACCTTGCCACTATCTTTAACCGAAATCTCCACCCTCATCCATTTCCCGAGCAATGGTATTTTGAGTTCACCTCAATTTAAGCAGCTACAATCTACAACTGCCCCCGCACCAAACGACATGCCGACCGAAGGGACTATTATAGGTGACAACCGCCACCGCGGTCAGGAGAAGACTATCTACATGACCGAGCTCGACCGCATGCGTCACCTCTATATCATCGGTCAAACTGGTACCGGTAAGTCGAAGTTAATGACGAATACCATTATCCAGGATATCCAAGCTGGTAATGGTGTCTGTATGATTGACCCTCACGGGACTGACATCGAGGAAGTACTGGGGGCTATTCCACCTGAGCGTTATGATGACATCATCTACTTCGACCCGTCTCGGATGGAACGGGTGGTGGGGCTCAACATGCTCGAGTATGACATCACCAAACCAGAGCAAAAGACTTTCGTCGTCAACGAACTCTTTTCAATTTTCCAAAAGCTCTATGGTGCTAACCCTGAGAGTATGGGGCCAATGTTTGAGCAGTATTTCCGGAACGCCACGATGCTCGTAATGGAAGATCCGGAGAGTGGCAATACACTGATGGACATTTCACGCGTCATGGCTGATGCACAGTATCGCCGGTATAAATTGAGTAAGGCCAAGAACCCAGTGGTGGTGCAGTTTTGGACTGAGATTGCCACCAAGGCTGGTGGGGAAGCCTCGCTTGAAAATATTATTCCTTATATTGTCTCGAAGTTTGACGTCTTTACCGCCAACGACTACATGCGACCGATTATTGGTCAGCAGCAGTCGGCCTTTAATTTCCGTAAGGTGATGGATGAGCGAAAGATTCTTTTGGTTAATCTCTCTAAGGGTCGCCTCGGGGAAATCAATGCCAATCTGATCGGTATGATCTTCGTCGGCAAGATCTTGATGGCGGCACTGTCACGGGTGGATGATCCGACTCGTAGTTTCCCGCCTTTTTATCTGCATATTGATGAGTTCCAAAACGTCTCGACCCCGGCTATTTCTTCGATTCTTTCCGAAGCTCGTAAGTACAAGCTTAGTCTCACGGTGGTGCACCAGTTTATTGCCCAGCTTGATGAGGGGATCCGCGACGCTGTCTTTGGTAACGTCGGTTCGATGGTGGCTTTCCGTGTTGGTTCGGAAGATGCTCAGTTCCTCGAGCAACAGTTCTCTCCCGTCTTTGAGGCCAAGGACCTGATGAACGTCCCCAACTATAACGCTTTGGTTCGTATCCTAGCCAATGGTGTCCCAACGAAGCCATTTAGTGTGGCGATGCGCCCACCGATTCAGTCTGACCCAGCTTTAATTGCCCAGCTGATCGACTACAGTCTCGCTCGTCATGGTCGGCCGCGCGCTGAGGTCGAGGCTGAGATATCCGCTCGTTATGCGAAAAAACCCGCCCCCGCGCCAAGTGTGGGTGGTATGATGTAAAGTATAAATAATTCTTATGTCCAGCATTAATCCAGATAAAGCAGATAATTTGCCTAAAGGGGGTTCGTCTCCGGAAGGCGAGGTTGGTGTATCTGAAGCAATTAAGCAAGAAGCCGCTCGGTTGTTAGTAAAAGCCGAGAATTTTTTTACTCAAGTCAAAGATTCTCTCAGCTCGCTAGGTGAGAGAACAAAGGCAAACAAGAAGAAGTTTAAAGTTTTAGATAGCTTATATCAAGACTGCGAGAGCTGTGTTTTTCGTCTGCACTTTATTAACAACTTACCAACAATAGATGATGAGGATGAAAAGTTGGCGGCAGAAAGAGATTTGGCAGAAATTAGCGGCATTCTTACCATTGTTGAGCGTAAAATAGGTTTCATTATATATGCTGTCGGTGGTGAATCTGCTACCTCGGACACCTCAAAGGAAACAGATGTTTCAAGCGATCCGGAGGCTACCACAGACGAATCTGTGCCTGATAATTTACCAACCGATACTGTTTCACTTGAGGCAGCTGAGCCAGACGAACCGGATGAGTCGAAGAATTCTAATGAGTCAGCTGCTTCCCCAGAATTACACGATATGTCTCCCAGCGAGATTGCGGCTCTATATGCAGGTACAAACAGATTGAAAGATAGTCAAGGGAGACTTCTTGACATGCAACAAGCTCTAAATACCATCGCTTTTGATTTACATTTCGCTGGCTTAACGAAGAGAGAGGCGGCCGATTTTGCTGATAAAGAAGCTTCGGCTCTTTACGAGCCGATTAAAGATCTGACGATTAAGATTAGAGGTATCGATAAAAGAGATAGAAGTCGCAACAATGAACGACGGGCCTTGCAACTCCAGATTAATCAGCAACATCAAATATTAGCGGATGCAGTTAGGAATAAAATCTACCTCTCTATTTTAGCGTCTGATAAAGCCCCAGACGCTAGGGCGACTTTTAACGCTGATCCTGCTACTGTTGATAAAACTCCAGACCGTGGTGGCGTGGCAGATGTAGATGCTCCTAATGATGTGACACCTCCTGAAACCGTTCCGGTCACAGATGTCGATCCCATAGCTCATGATAATAGAGCAGAAAAAAAGGAGGCTGAAGACTCTAGACTTAGGGATTTTTATAAACATTGGCAAGCAATGGATTCGGCTTGGCTGGGTGATGATTGGCATAGAGGTATCAAGCTTATCCAGCAGGATATTAGTCGGTTTTTGCGTTTGGCCAGATATCCCAGAGAAGAAGCCGATAAAATATATAGCGGAGAGATTAAACCAGTAATTGATAAGGTTTTTAAAAAGAACCGTGGTGAATTGGACGATGTTAACTATGAAGAGCTTAAGAAAGAGCTGATGTATGAGGTCGCCAATGCCCTGGCTGGACGCAATTTATCCGAAAAAGAAGATGCAAAACCCTGGTATTTAGAGACTAGTCTTGATACGGCTACTTCTGACATAGAAGCTAATACTAACAATCTTGAGAGTTTAAATACACAGTGTGAGAAGTTATTTACAGTACTGCAAAACTATGAAGAAAATTTGTCGTCATTGCGGAATGAATCCTTAGAAGGTATTTTGTCTTCGGTAAGGATGGCGTTAGAAAATTCTCGAGATTTTAATGATCATGATGCTACTAACACCTTCAACACCAAGAAGAGGTATTTGGCGATCGCTATTCGCACCCTAAAAAAATCTAAATCACAGTTAGATCAAGCCATGCAATATGTAGCGGATGGACAAGGCGATGATAGTTTTTATAGTGAGGAAGATGGTGCTGTTGTCACAAGTAAAGATAATGGTACAAATCAGACTACTGCACCGGTCAATTCTTCAGCCTCAGACAATCAAGGGGAAAGTTATTCCTATCTTGACTTGGTAGGGAATGATCCGTTAATGAAGGCGGGTGAGGGTAAAGATACTGCCGGCGAACCGTCTTATTTGGATTTAGTGTCTAATGATCCTCTTATGAGTGAAGTTACTGAGCCACAACCGTCAGTTACTTTGGGTGCATCTTTAGCGACCACGCTCGAAGCGGCACCTGGGGAGGGTCGCGAGGCGGTACTGGTCGGTCAGGCAGAAGAAGTGCCTGAGGTTTCGGCTTATGAACAGGCTAAAGCTGAATTACGTGATCGTAATCCCAATATTCCAGTTAATGCAGAGGGTATAAAACTAACTCTTAAAAATCAGTACAAGGGGGCGGAGAAAGCCTATGAAGAAGCGCTCAAGAAATATTATGAAGAGCAAAAAGATCCGGCCAATCGACCAGGCTTCTTTGCTCGTCTGAGAGGTAAAGATAAAGAGTTGCCAGCTGAACTGCAAGAACTTGAAGCCAAGTACAAAGCGCTGCGCGGGGAATATGCCAAGAAGCTTAGTACGGCTCTGGCGGAA
>JBGSWM010000107.1:0-3359 GCA_041752435.1 Minisyncoccia bacterium
TCCCTGCGGGCTTTCCCTCTAGCGCTCGCTCTTGGTATGAAAATAAGGGTAAAAAAGTAGTTCGGACACTGAAAGAAAAGGAAAGGCCAGGAATCTCGTGATCCTGGCCTTGTGAAGTTCACCACCTGGCCGGGGCCGGTAATGGACCTCTCGAACACTCCCACTCGCGTGGTGTGAACCTGACCGCAGTTAGCGCTGCGGGACAGGACTAACGAAGTCAGAGAAAGGAGCACCTCGCCGGCCCTGTTCATCTGGTAGTTTACTCGTCACTGTTGTTTCGTCAACTACTCCAGATGGAGCTGTTTGCTGATGGTCAAAATCTTCTGTCCGATGTACGGGTGGGCCTTTAGTTCCGGATCCTTTTCTATTAGTAGCTGCGCTTCTTTGCGCGCCGCTTCGACCATCTTGATATTCTTCAAAGCCTCCATACCGAGGTCGGTGAGGCCCCATTGCTTCATACCATAGAGTTCACCGCTACCTCGGAGCGTGAGGTCGTACTCCGCCAGTTCAAAACCATTCTTGGCTTCGGTGAGAGCCTTGAGCCGCTCGAGGGTCTTGCCACTTTTGCCAGTACTATCTTTGGTTGTCACAGCAAAGCAGTAGGCTTGGTGCGTGCCGCGCACCACTCGACCGCGCAGCTGGTGTAGCTGAGCTAGACCAAAGCGCTCCGCGCCTTCGATAATGATATTAGTAGCGTTTGGTACATTGACCCCTACCTCTACTACCGAAGTAGCGACTAATATATCTATCTCGTGAGATAGAAATTTTTCCATTACTGTGTCTTTTTCTTTCGGGGTCATTTTACTATGTAAGATGTCGATGCGGGCCCCGGGAAAAATCTGAGACTTAAGACGCTCAGCTTCTTGCTTGACTGACTTCAGCTGTAGCGCGTTTTCTTTACTCGGGTCTGGTTCTTCAATGCGCGGACAGATGACATAAGCCTGGCGACCGCCTGCTAGTTCACCTCGGACATGCTCGTAGACTTTATCAATTTGGCTTGGCGCCACGACTTGCGTGATGATGGGTTTGCGACCCTTCGGCATCTCATCAAGTAGGGAGATGTCTAAGTCACCGTAGACGGTGAGGGCTAGGGTCCGGGGAATGGGGGTAGCGGTCATGGAGAGGAGATGCGGCATGCGCGTGTCCTTCTTGGCCAAGGCTCGTCTTTGCCCGGTCCCAAAGCGATGTTGTTCGTCAATAATGACGTGGGCTAAGTGCTTGAATTCAACTGACTTATAGATAAGCGCGTGGGTACCAATGAGAATGGGGATCTCGCCGTTTTTCACCCACTTCAAAAGCTGGGCCCGGGAGATCGGTGTCGGCTTGGTAGGATTAGATTTAGAAGGAAACTTCATGCAGCCACTACCGGTGATAAGGCCAATTGCGACCGGGAGATGGTGAAAGTATTCGATAAAGGATTCGAAGTGCTGTTTGGCCAAAATTTCCGTCGGAGCCATGTAGGCTACTTGAAGGGAACCGAACTCCAACTTTTTACCTAGACCTTCTGGTGGTCTAGAAGTCGCTACTGCGTACGCAGTTGTCGCGGCGACCGCTGTCTTCCCACTACCAACATCACCTTCAAGCAAGCGAGACATCGGATGTTTACCCGAAAAGTCTTTCATAATGTCATTGATGGTGCGTGTCTGAGCCTTCGTAAGCGGGAAAGGGAAGCGGCTGATGAACTCTTCTAGGTGACTTTGCTCTGTGCGGACGATATAGCTAGAGGAAACAGTAATCGCGGCGCGTTCCTTGGCTTTGGCGGTTTGAATATAAAACACTTCCTCAAAAGCAAAGCGCTTGCGGGCACTTTCGGCATGCTCGGCTTTTTTTGGCGTATGGATCCACTGTAGGGCGGTCTTAAGAGTGGGGAGGTTGTACCGCTCGAGAATAGTGCTTGGTATGGGGTCGGTTAGTTTATCAAGGACGCCTGCACTAAAGCATTTTTGTACCGTATGATAAAACCACTTCGAGGTCACGCCCTTAGTCTCGCGGTAGACGGGGTAGATGGTTTCGTCTAAGTTTTCCGTATTTTTGAAAATTGAATCATGTCGATCAATCGGCAGGCTATCGAGCTTCTCTACTTCCGGATTGGCTAGGTACAGTTTGCCTTCACTGCCAGTGACCTTGCCGGCGACTTTGACGTACATGCCATCAGTCAGCATCTTGGCGATGTACGGTTGGTTGAACCACATAATCTTGATGCGCGCCGTGCCGTCCTCAACCCAGCCTTCAGAGATGGGGCGACGACTCTTCCATGCCTTACGGGTGTTTAGTCCGCCAATCTGTCCAAACACCACCGCATCTTGGTCTTTGATTAAAGAGCCAACGGATTGGATGGAAGAGATATCTTCGTAGCGCTGGGGGAGATGGAGAAGCAAATTTTCAACCGTCAAAATACCCAAGCGCTTCAGAGCTTTTTTGTGTGGTTCGTCCAAACGGAACTGGGTGGTGAGCAAGTCAGAAGGAAGCATAGCAATAAACCAATCATAGCAAATAAAGCGCCAATAGAGGGTTAATCTAAGGCTTAGAATTGATTGACTTTTGTCCTTACTTATGCTATAATAATAAACAGATGGAAGCTGGCTTTTGCAGCCCGCTACCACACTGTCGCCCATTTTCGGGCTTTTACAACCATTTAATTCAGGAGCCACATCATGGCCAAGAATACCTCCCCCTACGTCGCCAACTGCTTCACGGTCGGCCGCTTCGGCGATCCGACCTCTGGGATCAAGCTGGTGACCGACCCGGGCACCGACCCGTTCCGTCCGCTCCCGCCGCGGCTCGAAACCGATCGGGGTTACATCGGTCTCGACGCTCACTCCCCGGCTTGGGTCGAGGACGATGGCCAGGTCAAGCTCGCGGTCGAGCGTCGTGTCGATCTCGGCCCGGGCAAGGCGTCCTTCAAGACGCTGGCCTGCCCGGATGCTCTGCGTCCCCAGACCAGCCTGGTGCTGATCAACTTCCGGCTGCCACACAAGGCGGTGGTCAAGGTCGATGGCGTTCCGCTGCAGCCCTACTTTGGGTTTGTCGGTGGTCGCCTGATCGGCAAGGACGCTGATCGGGTCTTGGTCG
The DNA here is from genome assembly GCA_041752435.1 of Minisyncoccia bacterium. Lineage (GTDB taxonomy): Bacteria > Patescibacteriota > Minisyncoccia > Phycocordibacterales > UBA918 > OLB19. Next base: position 3,073 of record JBGSWM010000107.1, read on the forward strand.
AGCTCAAGGAAGGACAGGTCCTGACTGTCTTCTTCGAAGATGGCTGGGTGCGGATCTTCCGCCGGCACGGCGAGAAGCTCGAGGAGCACATTCTCGTCAACAACGACGAAGTGCTCGGTCTGCGGATCGAGCGGGCCAAGCAGCTCCTTGAAGAGACGCGGGACGAGCAGTTCCGCAAGGTGATCATCTTCGGGATGATCGACCTGTTGCGCCTGACCAAGCGCTTTGACAAGCGCGGGCTCGGGCAGGAGATGCGGCTGCGCATCTTGCGCGAGTTCTTCCTCGAA
>JBGSWM010000108.1:0-4529 GCA_041752435.1 Minisyncoccia bacterium
AGGCGCTCCCCTTGGTCGCGTCCAAAACCAAAAACCTTCCAATTTTTCGCGTCCCTCCCCCGACCCCTTCCCGCTTTTTTGGAAAAGGAAAGGTTTTTTGGTTTTGGTTCGGCGTTTCGTCTCCCAAAAGCTTCGTTTCAAGCTCCATCTACTTGAGAGCTTTCAACTCTGCTTTTTCCGCCTCCACGCCGAACCGAGGCGCTCCGCGCGTTCGAGTAGGGTAGTGAATATCATCCAACGCTCACAAACCCACCAGCACCTCGCATAGGCACGCTCGCATCCGCTCGCGTAGCCTGCTCGGTGGAGGCGGATGTTCGCTTGATTGCTACATTAGAGTTACAGGCATTATAAGGCGTTAAATCAAACTGTGATATAATAAATTATTAGCAACTATGTAATATGTTTTAAATATGGGATTTGAATCAATGCCTAAGCCAAAGATAGAAGCAGAAGAAAATAAAGAGGGCGTGACCGATGATGGTGCTAAAAAATGGCTAGAGACTGTAGGTAAAAACGGAGAAAAAGTTAGTATCGGAGTTTTTGAAGGTGAATCAGACGAAGATGCAATGAATCGTGCAAAAGCTATCGATGAACGTCTTGAAAGAGAAGGTAAATCTGCGAGTTCTTTAAATTAGATTCCGGAACTGTTTATAAGTTCTAAAAAAGCATCTTCTGTCTCAGGAGTTATACCTTCAAAAAACATCCTCATGCCGTTATCCATATTAGTATCTTGGATATAATGATCTTTTGCGTAATGTAAATGATCCTTTGTGAATTTTTCATCGCCGGTGAAACCAAAATAATTCTTAAGTTGTGACATTCTTTCTGCTATTTCCATGCCGGTGAATAAATAGCCATTCAAGTACTCCTCTCGCTTTTCTTCCAAGGTCAGCTCTCTTCCTGGATTTTCTGGTTTATTTGTATGACTTTCTGCGTCTTTTTTTAGCAGTTCGTAATCGATGTCGGTGAATTGGACTTTTGAAACATCAAAACCCTTTCTAAAGACTTCTGTCAATCCGTCGTAATATCGAATTTTATGTCCCTTTTCGTGAGCTTCAATTACACTCATTTGTTTTGTTGTGGCGCGATTTCCCGTCCATGGCACTATCCAATTTAACGGGATGACTGAAGAATTCGGCTGATCAGAGGTATAGTCAATTTCTGTAACCGCTGCCACTTCATCAATGTCTTTATCCAATTCTTTCTCAATTTCTTCGATAGTTTTAGGAGTCCTTGTATATAACTCCGTTTTCAAATCCTCAGTATCGATAATTTTACTGCTATGTTTTCCTTTTAAGAGTTTAAATCTCTCTTCACCAGTCCATCCTTCTGGTAGGTGTGGCTCCCATTCTTCATTCGTCAATAGGTTGTAGTATTCGGCGTTTTTGCGATAGATTATTTCAGCTAACTGCCTTTTGATCACAGGATTTCTGAGTCGTGAAATCAAAGCCACAGTATCGTTTCCTTCAAAATTCGCTTCTTTTTCTAAATGACTAACTTCAGAAGTGTTTTTTGGGGAGTGAAGAAATTTTTCCATGCTCATAAAATATAACTATAGCTTAAGTGCCTCCAAGACTTTTTCAACATCAATATCGGATTTTGAAATTTCTACCACAGGAAAGCCGTACCCCAACGCTTCGTTCTTGATGAAGTTGTTGAACTCAAGTATGTAGGCAACTTTTTCTAGTTGTTGCTCTTTGCTCTTTGTTTTAATCCATGGCAATAGACTCCTCTGATAAATAACGTCGGAAATTCTTGCCTCGTCTGTATCAACAATAAATATCGGGTTTGCTTTTATATCTAATGAAGCGACAAATTGTGGAAGAATAGCGACCCCTTCAATTATGATATTCTCCCACGGGAAAGGACTTCGGATAAATCTTTCAACACCTTTCCAAATTTCCTCGTTGTTTTCAATTTCTGCCGACACGCCTTTTTTGTCGCTACTGGATTTAATAGCACAAATTGTTCGTATTTGATCGGTTGATATCCAGGGAATATCGAGTCGGGAAGAAAGCTTTTTTGCTAGGGTGGTTTTTCCCGTTGCTTGAGGGCCGCCGATTAGAATTATTCTAGGTGTTGTACTCATTTTATATAACTACTTAACATCAATATTTTGTTTTGAGATCACAACATGCATACTCTCTTTTTCGGCACGTAAATTAGTAACTGCCAAATTCCAGCCACTTGGCAACTGATCATACGGAGGACATACTACACGATCCCAAGATTCATCTGTGATGCCGCTTTTAAGTGCAAGAGCTTTTGCAAATCTACGCGCCACTTTTGGATCACGAAGTATTTCATGTCGTAAGTTCTCAGCAATTGACTTTGGGAGGGTAACTTCAACGAATAACATATTGCCAGACCTACCGCCTGTCGTCCGATATACTGGACCTTTAACGTCGAAATAAATTAGAGAGTTAGAATTGAATTGGTAAGCCACTTTTACGGCTGGCTCGTGTTCCCCAGTAACGGGATTAATAATCATGTTTGGCTCCTTACCTTTAGGTATTTGTCTTTCTATTGTTTCATCCTTACTTCTAAATAAATTCTTTTTCTTGACTACTTCAGTGATTGTCTCGTAGATAACTCTCATATCTTCCTCTAAGAGAAAGGCTTCAACAGATGTCTTGTCATCTAATTTATTACTATAAAAATTACCATCCTCTTGACGCACTCCGTCTCCGAAGCTGCCAAACCCGCTTCTGGGCTCGGACATTCCTTCACTATAATGTAATGAATCTCTTGATGGGATATCTGTATGGATTCGAGTTTGACCTTTCGCTGCTGATATTACTTCCATAAAGAGTGCTTCTCTTTGTTCCTCAAGAGTATCGGTAGCAGGTACTTCTTTAGCTGTTGTAGTTCGTTTAAGACCTAGGACTATGGCTTTTGCTTTTTCTATTTCATAGTCATTCATGGGACGTTCCCGTTTATTAGACGTTGTAGTCTCTGTTGAGCTAGTGTCTGTAGAATGATTTTGAGTTGCAATTCTAGATTCTGCACGGAGTTTTTCCAGCTCAGCACTTGAAGCAATGGCTTCTTTTAAGTAATCATTATGTTGAGAAATCAGAAGATCATAATCTTCACTAAGACTCCTTCGGTATTTACCACTTGATTCAATCCGATCAACAACATCACCCAATCTCCTCTTTGCGGATTTTGCTGCCAAAATTTCACCTTCAAAATATCTACGGTTTGCGGGGTCTATTAATCCATCAGCAAACATTTTTTCTAGATCTTCAACATACTTTACGCTTGCTGCACGTAGTTGTTCAGGGGTGGCATCGCTCCCTAATTTGTCCATCAGCTTTTTCATAACATTTATTCCTCTTTTCTCTATAACTGGATTTATTAGTCCAGAAGCTGACTCTTTGTTTTTACCAGTTTTAATTTCAAGTTCCACCCTATTAGCAATCACATTAGCGGTTGCGGCCGACATAACTACAGCTTCGTTTGCAGAAAAAGGTTTATCCGTCACTCCAGCCTTTCGTGGTAAAATCTCTCTTCGTTCAAGTGGTCTACCCAAAGTCCCGTAATACTTATCTGCGGCTTCTTTTGACATTAAAGAACCATCTGGAAGAGTTATAAATTGAGAAGCCGCAATGTTGTAATTTGGTATAGGTATATTAATATCTCCACCGCTAGGTAATTGAGTTTCTTCAGATTTTTTAGGTTGCGGAGACTCAGACCCACTCATTTCAAATTTGTTCATATTGTGACTTATATTTTATTTTAACAAAGAATCTGTAGTGACATTAAGTGCATTGGCAATCTTCTCAATCGTCTCCAATGTCGGGTTTTGTCTTCCGGCTTCAAGATTACTAATGTAGGCACGTTCAATTTTGGTCGCACGAACGATATCACCTTGTGACATTTTCTTATCCTCGCGGATACGCTTCATATTTGCGGCAAACTGCTTTACTGCTTTACTGCTTTGCTATTCATAACTATACTTAATATTTTACACATTCATGTGTTATATTCATATAGTGTGATATATTATACTAGTACGCCGAACCAAAACCAAAAAACCTTTCCTTTTTTAAAAAAGCGGGAAGGGGTCGGGGGAGGGACGCGAAAAATTGGAAGGTTTTTTGGTTTTGGACGCGAGTGAAGCGAGCGCCCCGAGGCGCGTTGTGTCCGCATCACCATGCGAGTCGAGCGTACGGAGAAGTACAAAGCCACCACGCGCTCGGCGCGTGCGAAGCACACGATCAATCGCTTCGCGATTCAAAGTAGGTTCGAGCGAAGGTCAGTATTTCTGCACAAAACGATACTTCAGCGTCCGTAAGGACGGAAGAAGGTCGCGCCGAAGGCGCGACAACAGACAGAAACCCATGAAAGAGTCCCCCAGACTCATTCAACTTCGCGACAAAATCACAGGGCGACGGTACGGAAACGTGGGCGGTTTTGTCCTTGTTTTGTATCCAATAATTTTTTCAAAATTATGAAACCAAAATATTTCCTTTATGCTCGCAAGAGTACCGAAGATGATGATAAGCAGATTATGAGTATTGAAGCTC
>JBGSWM010000109.1:0-7386 GCA_041752435.1 Minisyncoccia bacterium
CGGAGAGAGGCTGTGTGGAGAGTTGGAATCACCACGAACCCGAATGCGTACGTTAAGGTACAAAGCTACCGCGCGCTCCGCGCGTTGGATTCATTGCCTTTCCTCGAAATGGGTTCGAGGAAAGGCAAATATATCTGCACAGATTGAAACTTCTCGTTCAGACAGAACGGAAGTGGAGCGCGCCGTAGGCGCGCAAGAAGAGAGAAAAGAAAAATGAACCTTTCGCTTCGCGATATATTGCGAGGGGACGGGGACGCTGAAGTGGGCGGTTTTGTCCTTGTTTCGTATCTAAAAGATAATTTTTTCAAAATTATGTTCAAACCAAAATATTTTCTATACGCGCGTAAGAGTACTGAAGATGACGATAAGCAAATCATGAGTATTGAAGCCCAACTCTTTGAGCTTCGAGAATTTGCGCGTAAAGAAAACCTTGAAATCCTAGCGGAGTTTCAAGAGTCGAAAAGCGCAAAGACACCTGGGCGTGCGGTGTTCGGTGAAATGATGGCGAAAGTTGAGGAGATAGGAAATGTTGGTATTTTATCTTGGCACCCAGATAGACTCGCCCGTAACTCTATAGATGGTGGTCGCATCATTTACGCAGTAGACCAACAAAACATTGTATCAATGCGCTTTCCAACATTTTGGTTTGAACCCACTCCGCAGGGGCTCTTTATGTTGCAGGTGGCGTTTGGACAGTCTAAGTACTACTCGGATAATCTGACGCAGAATGTCAAAAGAGGCATCCGCCAAAAAATCCGCCGTGGTGAATGGTTGAACCTTGCCCCCTTTGGATACGTAAATAATCAAAAGACGCGGAATATAGAACCGCATCCTACGAAATCAAAGATTATTAAAAAGATGTATGAAGCGTATGCAAAGGGTGCGTACACGTATATTGGACTGGCGCAATTTTTGGTGGACTTGGGAGTGGTGACTCGAAACGACACGCCACTTTCCAAAGCTTCCATCAAAACTATGTTAACCAACAGAGCATACATAGGATTTATTAAACATCATGACGAATGGTTTGATGGAAGCTTTGAGCCAATTATTTCTCCTCAATTGTTTGAAGCCGTCCAAAAGATGTTGAGAAAACGAGAACGTCCTCGTAAAGTTAAAAATGGACATGACTTTCCATTCGTTGGTCTTTTTCGCTGTGGTGGATGTGAGAGCATGATTACCGCACAACATACCCATGGGAATGGTGGAACATATAGGTACTATCGGTGTACGAAAAAGAAAGGTGTATGCGGACAGAGGTATTTGAGAGAGGACATTCTCGTTTTTCAATTGAAGGAACGGCTTCAAACAATATCACTGTGCGATAAATATACAGATTGGATGTTGCATGAAATTGGAGTATGGGAGAAAGAGGAGTCTGCTTCATCGCACAGTGATGTTCAAAATCTTTCTCTTAAAATCAAATAGAGTGAGACGCGCATGGAAAAATTAGTGAGTACCTATCTCGATGGAGACATACCAAAAAATATCTACCTCACTAAGAAAGATAGTATTATGCGCTCTACACTCTCTCTGAAAGAGAAAAGGAAAGATTTTGAACAGAGGGGAAATAATTGGGTCGAACCCCTGCGTGAGTGGATTTTAGACACGAAACAAGCCACCTTTTTGACCTCATCCAACGATTTCAAAGAAATCGCCTCCTTCGTCAAAAAAGTTGGAACGAACCATGAGGTTCGTGACAAAACCGCCCACTTCAGCGTCCCCGTCCCCTCGCAATATATCGCGAAGCGAAAGGTTCATTTTTCTTTTCTCTCTTCTTGCGCGCCTACGGCGCGCTCCACTTCCGTTCTGTCTGAACGAGAAATTTCAATCTGTGCCCAGGAGAGGACTTGAACCTCCACAGGATTACTCCCACATCCACCTCAAGGATGCGCGTCTACCGTTCCGCCACCTGGGCAGGTGTTTTTCAAGAGAGGACATTTCCTCTAAAGATGTTGTCCGATTATATGCAACATTTGCTCTATTTTCAAGTGCTTACGACTGAGAAATAAAGAATCTGTCCCTGAGTACATCGCCCTCAAGAGTTTTAATGAATCTTTTTTGGCGTATTTTAATTGATAGACGGCCCTAGTGCCGTTAGTTGTTATATGTCCCTTAATCATGAGACTTGTACTAATTTTTTCTTGTAACCAAATTACATGGGCATAACTTGCGGAAACAAAAGTAGTATAAAACATAAAACTTGATTTCCATCTTGGATCAAAATACGAATAAGTGCAGCCATCCCCATCAAATGAACCTCTTAGAAAATCAAAGAAATAAGCATCGGGTACCTTAACTTCACCAATAACTTTTGACTTGTTGGGCATCAATCCAATTTGGAGCAAAAATTCATAAAATAATACGTCGCTGAACTGGGTCACGAAATATTTTTTTATCTTGTTTTTAGCGCTGGACTTCTTACCTATGTGTATATTTGTATCTAAAGCCTTTTGAAACAATTCAATTAATTCTAGATCTTTAGATGTAAAAGTTATATGACGTCCGTCAGGAGAAAGATTTCCATCTGACACAAGTAAACCTATCGCGTACGCGAAATTAGGAGACCATTTAATCTCTACCTTGCTTTTTGACTTAGGACCTCGCTTCCCCATCTTTATACTATAACAATGCTCAAGTATATAGCGTATACCAATTATTAACAGAAAAGAGGCGCTTTCGCGCCCGGCCTTTTCTCATCATCTTAAAATTTCTAGTTAGGCCTTCTTCTCTTCTTCGGCTTTCACTTCTTCAGTTGGAGTTTCTGCAGTCTCTGCGGTGGCAACTTCTTCTGCCTGAGCTTCTACTTCAGTCTCAGCGACTGGTTCTGGAGTTGGCTCTGGTACAGCTTCAGCGGCAGCTTGTGCCTCTGCTTCGGCCTTGGCGGCAGCTTCTGCTTCAGCCACCTTAGCCGCTTGCTCAGCTTCAATCGCTGCCGCTTCCTCCTTAGCCTTTAGCTCAGCCTCCTCAAGGGCCTTGGCCTCAGCGACCGTTCGAGCCGCTGACTCTGTCTCAGACTCAGTCGAGAGACCGAGCATAGTCATGCGACGCATTTGGCGACGGACTTCACGAGCCACCTTCTCACGAATGTAGTAAAGCTTTGATCGACGGACCTTGGCGCGACGCACAATCTCGAGCTTATCGATTAGTGGTGAATATAGCGGGTAGATTTTCTCGACACCAACTCCACTCGCCACTTTGCGGACAGTAAAAGTCGCACCCGGCTCATTGCCGTGCTTGCGAGCTAATACTAGACCTTCGAAAATCTGAATACGGGTCTTGCCCTTATCCTGAATCTTTTGGTGGACACGAACTGTATCCCCTGGGCGAATACCCAATTCTACTCGTTCACTCATATTGACGGGCGATATCGCCACGCCGGTAACTGCTGTTTTCATATAATAAATACAATAATAGGGCCGTTAAGCGTGCCATAATCTACCACAGCCCTCCCTACTCTGCAATACGTTCAGCCGCTGCCTCAAAACTAGCCGGCAAAGGAGCGATAAAGCGCTCTCGCTCCGCTCCTGGAACATCGAGTTCAAGCACATGGGCATGGAGAGCCAGGCGGTCAAGACCAAGGTTATTTGACTTACTTATGTATGGCTCACCGTAGAGAGTGTCCCCGACAATCGGGCGACTAATGGCTTTAAGGTGAACACGCAACTGGTGTGTTCGGCCAGTCTTAGGCAAGAGCTTTACATAAGAAAAAGCTTGATCTTCATACTCACCCACCCCAATCCGCTCAAAGTGAGTCAGGGCGTCACGCAAAGTACCCTTCGCTCCTTGCTCAGCTGAGCGACGTTTGAAGTCCTTAGGATTACGGCCAATGGGTCGATTGATAGTCCCCCACTTATCATGCAATCGACCGTAAACAAAGGCTCGGTATTCTTTCTTGACTGTCCGATCATGAAACTGGGCCTTGATGAGAGCGTGAGCGTCCGCCGTCTTCGCGAGGACCATCACACCCGAGGTCTCACGATCTAAGCGATGGACTACCCCGGAACGCTCAAGTAGTGAACCGTCTGGTTTCTCTGACTTCTCACCGACCCCAAGGGCCTCTGGACAGCGAGCCAAAAACCAATCCACCAAGGTACCCTTAATACCGGAAGTCCAATCCTCATGCACCAATAAGCCATAGGGTTTATTAATCACCAAAATCGCCTCATTCTCAAAGATGATTTCTGGTTCGCCGATAGTTTCTTGATCTTTCATAATTTAATATTGCTGAGCATACGCGGAAACTACCAATTTGTAAAAGAAGCACAATTAAAACCCGAGCGAATCATCTTCCCATTCTTCTTTCTCGTTCAGAGTATTCGTCCATAATATTTAAAAACTCCTCTTTACTAAACTCTGGCCAAAGTGATGTCACAAAAAATAACTCACTATAAACTGACTGCCAGGTTAAAAAGCCAGAAAGCCGACGTTCACCACCAGGACGAATAATTAGATCCGGATCTGGCATACCATCAGTCCACAGATACTTAGTAAACTGTTCTTCATTCACTGGCTCACCATGAACAATGGCCTTATTCACTGCCTGCAAAATCTCTGCCCTTCCTCCGTAGGAAAGCGCTATCCACACTGTTGTATCAGCACTATTCTGAAGACTTTCAGTTTCATGTCTAGCAATATTTTCTTGCACTGCCTCAGGGAAGTCCTTGATTTGGCCAACCACTCTAATCCGCGCCTTTACTGTAGATCGCAAATCTAGCAACATCACATTTAATAGCTGTTGTACCTCTTCCTGACTACGCTTCCAGTTCTCAGTTGAAAACGCGTAAAAAATTGCATGCGGTATTTTTTCTTCTACCACCCAAGAACATACTTCAATAAACTTATCTTTACCGGCGATAAAACCTTGACTGATGGGTTGGTTTTTAGACCGAGCGAAGCGTCTATTACCATCCATGATAAATCCAATGCATTTAGGTTTGGAATTGATATTGCTTTCCATAATTTATTTTACTACCGAAAAATCATCCAGTTCCATCTTGGCCGTTCGCCACTCGACCGACACCCCGTCCACTCGAGCCAAGAGCGAACCTTCATTTAGATACTCCACAAATTCCCGCAGCAGCTCCGGCTGACCCTGAACGATCACCTCCACCTCCCCACTACTCAGGTTTTTTACTGAGCCACAAAGCCCCAGCTCAGCCGCGGCCCCTTGCACAAAGTCGCGGTAGCCAACCCCTTGCACCTTACCCGTCACGACACAGTATATTTCCATCATATATAGGTTGCAGTATACCGCGAGAGCGGGATATTGATAATATTTCAAAAACGGGTAGTATATGGCGACCGCAGACATTAGCGTCTGCGCGATTAGCTCAGTTGGTAGAGCAGCGCATTTACACTGCGAAGGTCGGGAGTTCGAGCCTCTCATCGCGCACCATCGGAGACATTAGATGTCTCAACACGTTCAAGTGAAGCAAAAGGTTCGTTCAGGGTATATTCCTCAACGGATTTTTTGTTTACCGTAAAGTTCAAGAACACTTTTTCAAGAACGGTGTTCCACTCCTTCATTGAGCTGGAATTATTCATCTTTCTAGCCATATTATCAAAAAGTTCAAGGAATTCTTCATAAGTAAATATTGCCCCTTTTACTGCTATAAGTTTCTTTTCTAACCCTTCTACTTCTTCATTCACATCAACAATACGGTCTGAGGTCTTTTGAAAGTCATCTTTCTGGAATCCCCTCATCTCCTCATCTTTCTCCACAACCATTGCCCCTTTTAAATCTTTGAGACGTTCTTCAAGCTTAGCTAGTTCTGATTTATTGGTACGAAGCAAATCCTTAGTCTCTTTAAGACGCTGGTCACTGACTCGACTCATTTCTGCTTTATAGTGCTGGTATGACTCAAAATTTGAAAATGGCTTGCTTTCAAAGTAGCCCTCAACAAAGTCAGCGATGACTTTTGCTCGTGTGTTTTTGTTCTTGAATTTACACCCATCTGTCTCACATCTATAGTAAAAATATCTACGAGTACCACTTTTAAGTTTTTTAGAAGTAATGCCAGTCATTTTTGACTCACCGCATTCCGAACATAATACCTTCCCTCTTAATAAGTCTGATTTTACCGAGCCACTTCTCTTATAGCTCTTCGCCAACTTAATGAGTTCTTTACTATTTTGAATCTTACTAATTTTCATAAAGTCCTCGACGCTTACAGCAGGAACAAAGTCGTATAATTTGGTTAGGTCTTCTACCTGCTCTCCATACAACACTACACCCGCATAAATTGGGTCTTTCATAAACCTACGAACTGCCTCTTCTTTCATATGAGCGGTGTATTTTCTTCCTGTAATAGAGTTTTTCCTTGAATAGTTATTTTTATTTAGATAATCAGCAATTTCATCTAAAATCACGCCCCTCAATCTCATTTGAAATGCTTCTGCAATAAGAGTGAAATTATTTCCATCAGGTCGCAAAAAACCGTTTCTGTCTTTTTTGTATCCGTGCTTTGATTTGTTGATATATTTCCCTTCCGCAATACTACGTCTATTACCTCTAGTGACACTATCACTGAGAGTATCGGAAAACTGCTTAGACATCACGAACGTGATGCCAAGCAACATCTTTCCGCTCGCATCATTGGTGTGTGTGTATGAAACAAACTTTAGGTCTTTGATTATACTTTTATCTAATAGGTCAATAATTTCTCCTGCTTCTCGCATATTTCTTGAAATTCTATTGGGATGCCAAGAAATTATTCCGTCATATTTTCCAGCTTCAATATCGTCTATCATCTGTCTATACTGTGGTCGAATGCCAGGTTCTTTTGCTGACACTGACTCCTCAAAAACTTTAACTACCCGAAGTCCTAGACGTGCCACCAATTCCTTACAATCAGCCATCTGGTCACCTAGAGAACGCTGTTGATTATCTTCAGTGTCGGTAGAACGTCTTAAATAAATTGCGTACCGGTAGAACTCTTCAGGGTTTTCGCCTTCAGTCTTATTGAATTTCAGATTAAGTACTTCCTCCAAATCTGAAGTAGTTTTTATTTCTTTCATTACATCTATTGTAATACTAAATTCAGTGAAAGATACATAAAAAATTCTCCAACGCATTGGGTATTCTTTTTAACCCCAGTCATTTTTTAAATCCTCTTCTTTTTTGGCCATTTCATCTCTCTTGGATTCTGTAAAGTAAAACCCTTCATTCTTCAATGAATTAAAATTCTCAATTTCTTGCTGTTTAGTAGCACGCACCAATAGTACTGAATCAACGTGCTTAAAAGTGGAAGGTACCCCAAAATTAAGACACCTTTTCTAAGTCTTTTAATAATACCTCGAGTTGATAATTCTTTGCAAACACCGCCGGTGGTAGCTTAAAAGCGGAGTGAATCCGTCGTTGGTTATAGTAGCCGAGTGTCTGGT
>JBGSWM010000110.1:0-5739 GCA_041752435.1 Minisyncoccia bacterium
CATCAAGTGAAGGAAGCTGAATTGGTAAATCAAGCACTTCTATCAGCCGCTAGCCAATTTACCGGAAAGGACGCGGTAAATACTTTTATCCAAGAAGTATTAACCGCGAGAGAACGTCAGACAATTGGGCGTCGACTTGCTATTGCTCGTTTGATATTGGAAGGAAATACTTATTATGAGATTCGCGAGAAGCTACACATCAGCCCAAATACCTTTCGTAATATAAGGCAATGGGTTGGAGAGGAATTACCAGCCTACAATAATGTTGTTATTAATAACAACCTTAAAAAGCTAGAAAATGATGAAAAGAGATCTAGAAAAATCTCAAAGCGAGTAGATCCCTTGAGTTTTGCCGCTTTGAAACAGCGTTATCCAATGCACTTTTTACTTTTCAATCTAGCCGACGAGTTACTTGCACCCAAAGAAAATAACCACGGTCATAAACTGAATAAATCCAAATGATTTTATCTATCTCTTAAGATAGATAAAATCGATGGTAATCTAATTGCTTTATCTATCACCAATGATAGATAAAGTAGTGAGTCCTTTTAAGTTAGCTCGGACTATCTATCATTGATGATAGATAGATTTAACAACCGCTAAATTATTCTTTCTATCATACATGATATAATTTACACCGGTGTTTATCTATCTCTGAGGATAGAATGACTGACAAAGTCTCTATCTGTCCTCCAAGATGGATAGGAAGTGGAGCAAGTTAAATCAATTGATTTTGATCGGGTAGGATCAAAAAACCAGGCGCCCGAAGGGCGCCTGGTTTTTGTGTTTTTATCTTCGCTAAATTTACCGATTTAGATCCTCAATCATTTGGTACTTCTTACTACCCTTAAAGCCGGAGCCAGCTGGGATAAGCTTACCAATGATGACGTTCTCCATGAGACCAGCTAGGTTGTCATGACTTCCCTTCACCGCCGCATTTATAAGGACGCGAGTCGTGTTCTGGAAGGAAGCAGCCGAGAGGAAGCTCTTGCGTGACAGTGATGTCTCAGTGATACCAAGCACCAAACGATCAGCCTTGGCCAACTCCTTACCTTCAGCCTTCAGCTTGGCGTTCTCTTCGGCGATAATCCATTCTTCAATCACCTCACCGACCGTGAAGCGACTTTCGCCTGAGGCCGTAATCTTCATGCGCGACATCATCTGCTTAACGATAAGCTCGATGTGCTTACGCGCGATGGTTACACCTTGTAGTTCGTAGATCTTGTTTACTTCAGAAATGACGTAGTCCTGGGTTACCTCCTGACCACCGTACTTGAAGAGTTCTGGTAGCGAAGCTGAACCGTCAGTTAAGAGTTGTCCCGAGTAAACAGTGTCGCCCTTAGAGACCACAACCACACGACGATAGTTAATTTCGTATTCAATGTTGTCCTTCTTCTTTGGTGCCCCCTTAGCAGTCATATCTGGCGCCACCACAATAATCTTCTCCCGACCTTCGGTCCGAATATCTACCACCTGACCTTCACTGTGAGAGATAACGGCCGGAATCTTTGGTTCACGCTTCTCAAAGACTTCCTCCACTCGAGGTAGACCAGATGTTACGTCTCCACCAACCGAAGCGGCTCCACCAGCGTGCTTAGTGTTCATCGTCAGCTGAGTACCTGGCTCACCAATCGCCTGCGCCGCCACTGTACCAACCGCCTCGCCAATATCCACCATTTGGTTAGTAGTTAGATCAATACCATAACAGTGCTGACAGACACCACGGAGAGTCTTACAGGTCATTGGCGAACGAACGTCAACTGACTCACAAGTTGATTCCTCAACCGCAATCGCATCACGCCTTGAGAGTAAGTGACCCTTCTCGAAGATTACTCGACCCTTAGAGTCGACAGCGTCTTCAGCGAGAATTCGGCCCTTAATCGCCTTGGAGAAAGCAATTTCGATACCGGAAGCAGAAATGCGGCCAATCTTGATACCACCCTTTGTCTTACAATCAGCTTCCGTCACAATCGCATCCTGCGCTACCACGAAGAGGCGGCGAGTAAGATATCCTGCCTTAGCCGTCTGGAGCGCTGTGTCAGCTAGCCCCTTACGAGAGCCGTGAGTGGTGATGAAGTACTCAAGCGGTGTCATACCTTCTTTCATGGATGAAAGAACTGGGAATTCGATTGTCTCACCACGAGTGTTGACGATGAGACCCTTCATACCGGCCATCTGAGCGATCTGACCCAATGAACCTCGAGCGCCAGACTTCCACATTTCATAAGCTGAACCATTTTCATTCAAAGTCTCAGGAAGAACCTTTTCGAGTTCAGTCTTGGCCCGGTGCCAAATCTCTACCACCATTCGTCGGCGCTCATCGCGTGAAATTAAACCTTCGCCGAAAGCTTCAAGGACGGCTCTTTCTTCACCACGTGATTTCTCGATAATGGCTGGCTTTTGTTTTGGCACACTCACCTCGTCGATTCCCCAAGTCGTACCTGACATCGTCGCATACTTAAGACCGAGCTTCTTTAGTCGGTCAACAATCGCTGGTACCGCCTCTGGTCCACGAGAATCGATGATGTCGATAATGACAGTAAAGAGGGTGCGCTGCACAATCACATCATTAATAAACATATGATCTGACGGTAGAACACTGTTGAAGATAAGACGACCAACTGAAGTCTCAAAAATCTTACCTTCAAATTGCTGGTACTTTGGTGTGTCAGTAGACAAAACATGAACCTTAGCTCGGAAATCAATCACCCCATGGTCGTAAGCGTTAATAGCATCATTAGGTGAAGCAAAATACTTACCTTCACCCTTAGCTCCAGGTACAAGCTTAGTCATCCAGTAAGCACCGAGAGCCATGTCGAGCAGCTTTTCTGACACCACCGGCTCAGCCGAACCAGGCTTAAGGATGTTTTTGTTGGCGGAGATAATCTCTCGCGCTTCCATTTGTGCCTCATCTGAGAGAGGGACGTGAACCGCCATCTGGTCACCGTCGAAGTCGGCGTTGAAAGCCCGACAAACGAGTGGGTGAACCTGAATCGCGTTACCTTCAATTAGGACTGGGCGAAAAGCCTGGATACCTTGACGGTGTAGAGTTGGCGCACGGTTTAAGAGAACGTGACGGTGACGAATCACATCTTCAAGAATTGCCCACACCTCTGGCACTCCATCTTCAATCAAGCGCCCCGCTCCACGGATGTTGTAGGCTAATTCCTGCTTCAGAAGTTGAGCAATTACAAATGGTCGGAAAAGTTCAAGCGCCATGTGTTTTGGCAAACCACACTGATCAAGAGCCAGGTCCGGACCAATCACGATGACTGAGCGTCCAGAGTAGTCCACGCGCTTACCGAGGAGGTTTTGGCGGAAGTATCCCTGCTTACTCTTAAGGTAATCTGAAAGTGACTTCAGCGGTCGGCGCTGCGCCTGACTCATGGCTGAATACGCACCGCCTCCGTGTCGGATTGAGTTGTCGATTAGAGCGTCAACCGCTTCTTGTAGGATACGCTTTTCGTTCCGGAGAATCACGTCTGGCGCCATAATATCAATCAGTTTCTTCAAACGATTGTTACGGTTGATGACGCGACGATAGAGGTCATTTAGGTCAGAAGAAGCATGGCGACCGCCTTCAAGCGCCACCATCGGACGAATCGCTGGTGGGATAACTGGGATACGAGTCAGGAACATCCACTCCGGGCGAACGCCGGAATTGATCATGCCGCGCACGAGAGACAGGCGTTTATCGAGCTTAGTTCGTTCCATTGCTCCAGCTGTGTCACGATCCTTTTCCATTTGCTTGACGAGCTCTTCAAGATTGACCAGTTTAAAGAGATCATAAATCGCTTCCGCACCAATCCGCGCCTCGAAAAGCGTACTGTACTTGATAGAGAAACGATGGAAACTCATCTCGTCTAAAACTCGACCGAGCTTAAGGCCCTCAATTT
The DNA here is from genome assembly GCA_041752435.1 of Minisyncoccia bacterium. Classification (GTDB taxonomy): domain Bacteria; phylum Patescibacteriota; class Minisyncoccia; order Phycocordibacterales; family UBA918; genus OLB19. The sequence continues at coordinate 3,897 of JBGSWM010000110.1, forward strand.
CCTTCTTGGTTTCATCCATCCGGACCTGCAGAGCTTCTCTAGCATCTTCATTTTGCAGGGCCTTTAATTTTGTTTTAAATTCAGCATCAAGCTCCCTCAAGAGGCGGGTCCGGTGTTCTTCACTAACCTTGGTCACAATATAACCAGCGAAGTAGATAACCTTCTCGATATCCGAAGCTGAAATACCCAAGATCATAGCGATGCGACTAGGTACACCACGCAAAAACCAAATATGCGAGACTGGAATACAAAGATCAATATGACCCATGCGTTCACGGCGCACAATAGCGCGGGTGATTTCTACGCCACACTTCTCACAAATGATTCCCTTATAGCGGATACCGCGGTACTTCTTACAAGAACACTCATAGTCCTCAACTGGACCAAAGATTCTTTCGTCGAAAAGACCGTGTTTCTCGGGACGTTGGGTGCGGTAGTTTATCGTTTCTGGTTTAGTGATTTCACCGTGTGACCAGTCCAAAATCGTATCTGGTGAAGCCAGGCGCAGACTAATACCAGTGTATTCTGTCGGCGCGTGTGGCTTCTGAAAAGATGACATGTTTGACATATATGTGATGTTACTAATTATGGACTAATCCTCACGGCGCACTCGCTCAGCTCTTTCGAGCTTCACATCTAGAGAGAGACCGCGCAATTGATTAATAAGGACATTGAAGGCAGCTGGCGTATGCGGGTGACTAATCTTCTCACCGCGAACGATGGCATCAAAGGCAGCTGAGCGACCAACGATATCGTCAGACTTGATAGTAAGCATTTCCCGTAGCGTATAGGCAGCACCATAACCTAAGAGTGCCCACACTTCCATTTCACCAAAGCGCTGACCTCCCACCTGAGCTTTACCACCAAGTGGCTGCTGCGTAATAAGAGAGTACGGCCCAATCGAACGCATGTGGATCTTGTCTTCCACCATGTGGTGCAGCTTCAAGATATACATGTATCCAACAGCTGTCTTTTGGGCAAAAGCTTCACCGGTTAGACCATCACGCAACTGAATCTTTCCGTCTTCAGGTAAACCAGCGGCTTTTAATTCAGCCTTGACGTGATTCTCGGTCGCTCCCGCAAACGGTGGCACGATAGCCTGATAACCAAGAGTATTGGCAGCCATACCAAGGTGCAGCTCAAGAATCTGACCGAGGTTCATACGACTCGGCACACCGAGTGGAGTGAGTAGAATATCGATTGGACGACCATCTTCAGTGTAAGGCATATCTTCCTCAGGTAGGATGCGAGAAATAACTCCCTTGTTACCGTGGCGACCAGCTAGCTTGTCACCGACCGAGACGTTACGGACCTGAGCAATGGTGACGTGAATTCGTTTGATCACACCACTCTCCAGCTGATCACCGTTTTCACGAGAGAAAATCTTCACCCCAATAATACGGCCACGCTTACCAGCCTCCAGACGCAGTGAAGTGTCTTTTACATCCTTGGCTTTCTCACCAAAGATAGAACGAAGGAGACGCTCTTCTGGAGTCAATTGTGTCTCACCCTTTGGTGTCACCTTACCAACCAAGATATCGCCTGGTCGTACTTCAGCACCGATGCGGATAATACCGTTTTCATCAAGATTGCGAAGCTTGAGCTCTGAGACGTTAGGGATGTCTGAGGAAGTGACCTCGGGTCCAAGCTTGGTGTCACGTACCGATACCTCTAGCTCATCCAGGTGGATGGTGGAGAACTTACTTTGCTTGACGAGACGTTCGGAAATAACAATCGCGTCTTCGTAGTTGGCACCATTCCAACTCATAAAAGCTACCAGGGCATTTTGACCGACGGCGATTTGTCCGTTGTCAGTTGACGAAGTATCAGCTAGGAGATCTCC
>JBGSWM010000111.1:0-3966 GCA_041752435.1 Minisyncoccia bacterium
ATTAAACGCTAATTAAAATCATTAAAATATAATCTTCTTAAAGGTAGATGTCTCAACTGAAGCAAGTTATCAACACAGCCTCACAGACATAAAGTGCTAACTCTTGGTATAATCTAATTAGACGATTAGAGTTTGGTGTCCGCAAAATGGCTGAGTCTTTTCAAAAATTTTGCAACGGTCACCTCTCCACAAAAAACTCTAGTCGGTAGTCAAACGTAGCATCGCTACATTCGGCGCAGTTATTTAAAATAATATTCATAAAATATGTTCGTAATACCAACTAACGTTGGCCTTACGCACCGGGTAGTCGCGATGCTCGTTGCGTGTGCGGTTATGCTCTGGTCAGTCGGAGTTTACACCACTGCACAAGCAGCTAACCTAGTCGAAGTCAGTAACACCTTAACTGACTCCGGCCCAAATGCATTATCAGGTCACTTCTTCAGTTTTGAAATCCCAACGGGTTCAACTGTTGCTGGTGCTAATGACTACGTGATTAACTTTGATGCGGCCTTCACAGACGTGAGTACGGCCACCTCAGGCAGTCTCGTAGTAAGACTCAACGGCGGAGCGCCAATCGCCATCGGTAACTTTGCTGCCGGCGCAACCACTATCACCTTTGATAACGTTGCTGCGGTGGCAGGAGATGTAGTCACAGTTGAAATTTTGCCTGAGGTAATTCAAAATCCAGGAGTAGTTCAGTCCTATGAATTTCTCATCACAGTTGCAAATGCTACCAGTGATTCAGGACGAACAAGAATTGCGATTGTTGACTATGTCACTGTTTCAGCCGTAGTTGAAACAACCTTTGACTTCGTTGTCTCGGGTACAGCTACAACAACAGCCGTGAATGGAACATCAACTACAGATTCAACTACCGCTACAGAGATTGCCTTCGGTGTTCTCGAAGCTGGTACAATTTACACTCTAGCCCAAGAGCTAAGTGTTGTAACAAACGCCGCTAACGGCTTTGTGGTCACAGTTGAACAGGACGGAGATCTTCGGTCATCAACTGGTGCCGATATCGACAGTTTCTTCGATGCAACTTACGAGAATACACCGACGGGATGGGTAGCACCAACAAACTCTCTACTTAATGAGAATACTTGGGGACACTGGGGTCTTACATCAGATGACGGAGAGCTAAGCACCCTTGACCCTGATGAATTCACGGTAGGTGGCGGGGATAAATGGGTCGCGGCTAGTACTACTCCACGCGTGATTTTCTCGCACAGTGATCCAGTAAATGGGGTCGGTCAGGGCTACGGTACCACAACAGTTGGCTACCAGGTTCAAATCACACCACTTCAGGAAGCTGCTGATGACTATCAGACGGTCCTGATGTACATTGCTACACCAACCTTCTAGTTAGACGCTTAGGTAAGAAGATAAACAAAAGATAAACAAAAAACCACGCTTGCGTGGTTTTTTGTTAATAGTGGCAATTTTCCTCTGACTTGAGTGCTATAATTTTCCTACAATATTATATGAATCGTTATATTAAATTTAGAATCCCTACCTGTCTATTAGCTTTTTTAATTTTTAGTAGTTTTGCTCCGACTAGTGTTCAAGCTCAGTCAGCGGCCGGTGTCGGGATTAGGCCAGCTGTGGTAAATGAGCGAATGGACCCTGGTCAGGTTAAGCAGTACACCATCCAATTGTCTAACCTAAGCGGAGTAGATCAAACCTACTACTTAACACCAAGAAATATTGCTGGGGTTAAGGAGGGCGGGGTGCCAATCTTTGCTGGAGTCAGAACGGAAAAAACTGGCTATGAAATTGCCGATTGGATTACGCTTGATAAAACTGAAGTCTTTATTCCTGCTGAAGGTTCTGAAACGGTTAGCTATATTTTAGCAGTCCCAGAACAGGTCTCGCCCGGTAGCCATTTCGGGAGTATCATAGTTTCAGTTGAGCCACCAGAGATTAGGCAGAGTGGTGCCAGTATTGGCTATGAGGTAGCAAATATTATTACCATCAGAGTGGCTGGAGACGCTAATGACTCGGCTACGATCCGTCAGTTTTCCACCTCGCAGTATGTCTATGGCAGTACCAATGTTGATTTTGAGGCTCGGGTTGAAAATAACGGGAATACTTTAGTTACTCCGGTTGGACCACTCGAGATATATAATATGATGGGTAAGCAAGTGGCGGTCCTCGAATTCAATGAGTCGCAATCTGGTGTTTATCCTAAGACGCTGCAGAGTGAGGGGTTGAGAACTTTTAAGCTTAGTTGGCAAGATGAAGGTTTAGGTTTTGGACGTTATGAGGCAATTTTGAGTTTGGTATATGGTGATGAAGGAAAGAAGAATACCATCTCCAGCACCGCTACATTTTGGATTTTGCCAATGAATATCATCGGTCCGGCTTTAGGGGTCTTGTTTGTTATCTTGGCGATCATTTATGCTTTTGTCCGTCTTTATGTTCGTCGTTCGGTGGCTCTCATGTCAGCTGGGTCAACTCGCCGGATTATTCGCTCTCGCCAGCAAAACCAATTTCCTGTCGTCCTGTTGCTGGTGGCGATGTTGGCGGTCACGGCCCTCTTTCTAATAGTTCTATTACTGCTCTTTGCGTAGTATAATTTTAGGATGACTAAGTCACTAGAGAATTCCGTCTATCACAGTATTTTGCGGATAGCTGTCTGTGTAATGGCTTTAATGGTGGTCTTTGATAGTGGGTTAGTGCTTAAAACAACAAAAGATATCTCTAGTGGGGCACAGCAGTATCTAGCTAGTGCCGTGGGAGTGAAGGTGGGGGTAGCGCCAAACGATGTGAATATTCTTACGGCTCGGATTACAGAGTTGGAGCAAGAGGTGCAAGCAAAAGATCGTGAAATTGCTGTCCGTCTCAATACTGAGACGACTGAAACTAGTTTTGACACCTCCACTTTCGTGCTCAGCTTGATTCTCTTTATTCTGCTGCTGCTGATTATTCTAAACTATGTTTTGGATTACCTACGTACTGCCAGTAATAAACGAGGGGAATTTGACCGATCAATAGCCGCTTAAGGCAGAAGTGGCTTCTCAGCTTATAAATCCATGGAAAAAAATCGGCAATCCGCACTTTTGACTTCATTTGGCAATCAGTTAAGCCTAAACAAGGCTTGTTTTGGCTAGCCGTGACAGCGGTTGTTCTGGCGGCAACTGTTAGTACCGGTATTAGCTACATATATAAGTTAATCGTTGACGCTGTTCAGGCTGGACAATACGAACAAGTACTTCTTTACGGACTAGCCTAACCAGCCTGTTTATTTGTCGCTCAACTTATTTATCGAATTAGTGGTGTGTCAATGGGTTATTTAGTAACCGGGGTGGCAAAAGAAGCAAACGACAATGTATTATCGTACCTCTTCAACCACCCCCACTCATATTTTATTGATCGCTTTGCGGGTTCGATTACTAATAAAATTAACAATATCACCAAATCATTAGAACAGGTTTTATTGGATTTTGTGTGGTCACAACTTGAAGCTCTGGTTACCTTCATGGTGACTTTCGTCATGCTTTGCTTTATAGATATAAGAGTGGCCGCTCTTTTTATCTTCTTACTCCTATGTTTATTTGTTATTAACATGAAGATCGCTCCAGAGAAGACTCGGCTATCCAAGGCCAATGCCGCAGCGGGGACAGTTTTACAAGGTCGGGCAGTGGATACTTTAGGTAACATAGCTTCGGTACGACAGTATGTGAGGCAGAGTATGGAGTTGGCTGAGCTGGCAAAGTTAACGCAAAACAAGCGATTAGCGGGTTTGGCTACCTGGATGTATACCGAAAAGGTTCTTTGGTTTAATGCCTCAGCGGTTTTTCTCTTTGTGTCGACTATGTTTTGGCTTTTGGCGCAAGGTTGGCAGGTGGGAATAATCTCAGCCGGAGATTTTGTCTTGGTGATGGCTTTGATGTCACAGATTTCTGGGACTTTAATATTTATTGGTCGAGCAGTAAACGCTACCGCTCGAGCCGTCGGTGAGTT
>JBGSWM010000112.1:0-15741 GCA_041752435.1 Minisyncoccia bacterium
GTCGCCAGAGTACTCGCATCGCAAGAGTTGGTTGAAGTTGAGTAGGCGGCTGAGGAACAAATAATCAGAGTCATATCGTGTCCATCACTATCAGTTGAAGACGAGGTAAAGTTAACTGTCTCCCCTGGGTTCTTGGGTGAGTCATTAAAGGCGGCAGTAAAGCTTGGTCTGAAGTTTACGACAAAAGGAGAGCTGTTGGTGGCATTAGTACCAGTCGAGTAGGCAGCATTACATCTGGCATTGTCAGCATCGTCATCGCAGATCCATGAGTACCAGTTATTACTTTGAGAAAATGGAGCAACTTCAGAGGTGGTAGTAGATACTATTGCTTGAGTATTTACTGGCGTCTGGGCTGACACTCCCCACTGTACACCTCCATTACAGAACGGCACCCCGCCATCGGTTGAACTAGGAGCGTCTGGCGCTTCGCAGACTAGCAAGTAGTAGTAGGTTTGATTAGGATCGAAGGCAGTAGCTACCCAAGAGATAGTGTCACCTGAATTGGTTGGGTTGTTAGTTGATGATTCAATTAATTCAGTTGTACTAGCTACCCACTCTGGTGGGGTGTTCAACACCGTCAGTGAAGTAGTGGCGTTACCCTGCGCCTCAACCTTGGCCAGCTCAGTAGTTCCAGCGTTAAACAGAAACATGACGGCAAACGCCGCTAAACTAAACAGAGCGGTAGCTATGGTGATTTTACCCGCTGTCTGCATGTATTTTTTTGACTCTAATAAGTTGTACAACATAAACTATAATAAATAACTAATGAACAATTCCTAATGCCTCTATCTTCATATTGTAACTAATTATCAACTAGTTGTGTTTACACTTATACACAGATTTATTAACAGCTACTCGTAACGAATCGCATCGAGCGGATTGAGGGTGGAAGCTCGTCTAGCCGGAAAGACACCGGTCAAGTAGCCCACCGCCGCTGATAATAGTGCAATGAAAAGAAGGAAGAGTGGCGGGAAGGAGAAGAGACCAACCGCCTGACCACCAAACTGGCCGGCAATAATATTAAGGAAAAGATTGATGGCCAGACCAAAGACCACTCCCATCAATATACCGCTTACCCCACCCAAAAATCCCACCACGATTGATTCAGAAATAAATAAATACTTAACATCCTTTGGCGATGCACCAATAGTGCGCATAATACCGATTTCCTTGGTCCGCTCAAGCAGAGTAACTGTCATCGTATTAAACATGCCAATAGCCGACACCACTAGAGCGATACCGCCAAAGGTGGCTAAAACCGCCTGGATTCCCTGGAAAATCTTAGAAGCCTGCTCGACTGTCTTAGATAGGGCAGTCACCCGGTAACCTTCTTCAATTAGCTTGGCTTCAACAATCGGTAGATTCTCGTTTGAATCTACCCGGACTTGGATTCGTTCAAATTCTTCAATACCAACGTAGTTTCTTAGTTCAGGCAGCATCATAAGCGCATTTAGGACTCCTTCCTCTTTGGTGATTCCGCGTACTATGTATTCCTTATCAATTGGTACCTCAATCACTTCACCAGCCACTTCTGTACTCGGCACTAGCAAACGAAAAGACACCTTCTCACCCACAAACGCTTCTGGTTCTTCAATTCCAAACAACTTTAGAACCGCCGGCGAGAGCATAATTGAACTAGTATCACCACCGTCTTCTTCACCAAAAACAGTTCCTTCAGTGGCCGTAATTCCAGCATAACGTAGATAAGGCGGCTCAACCCCTTGAATAAAAACATTCCCGGTCAAACCTTTAAAGGTGACCAGGGCGGGAAAACGAGCCAAAGGTGAGGCATCAAGCACCTCCGGCATCTGTTTGAAGCTATCGACTGTTTCTGGAGTCAGTTTTAGACTCTGTACACCAGTAGTGGAAACGCCAAGAGACAATAGAGTCTCGCCGAAAACAATCTGCTCCAAAATAATCTTTTGTAGCCCGAACCCAAGACCAACCAAAACTACTACCGCTCCAGTCCCTACCCCCATACCTAAAATAGTTAACCAAGTTCGCAATGGATTGGTTTTAAACATTCTGGTTGACAATTGAGCTAAATCTTGAATGCGCATATAAAGATAAGAAACTAAGCGATGATTACAAAGCTAGTTCTCGGGTCGAGTTGTAGCCTAGTAATTCTATAGAGAGATAATAGCATTATTTTTTTAAGTTTAGTCAGCTATTAACGAAAGATTATGATTTGTAGCTAACATCAACTCCTTGAGCAATGATTTTTTCAAAATAACGAGTTATATCGTCAGACTCCTTTTCTCCTAAACCTAATCCCCCACTACGAATACTTTGCATCAGACGTAAGTTGAATTGCTCTTCGTCCACTACCCCCGTCACGCGATCAGCAATCATTTCTACCAAATGTTCATCTTGTTCTTTGGTTAATTTAAAGCGGTAAGCCTGCAGAACATGGTTGCGTAAGCGTTCAGCCAGCTGATGTTGACTGAAGAAGACATTGTCGTTATCTTTATGAGCTCGAAAACGCTTAATATCATCCGCCTGGAAAATGAGCCGCTCGGTTTTATGAGCCATTTCTCGCGCTATTTTTTCCGGCACCTCAATTCCCCCTCGTTCATAAGGCAAAACTAGTGATTTAATGAAATGCTCTTTATCAATCTTGCCTTTAATTAAAAGACCAATAGCATGCTCTAGACGGATAAGTTGTCGATAGGTGAAATCTTGCGTTAAATAATTAACCATGCTCTTGACCCGCAGAGTTTCGACTGAGTCATAAGGATATAGACGAGCTAATTGTTCTAGCTCAGTCACAATCGTTTCCCCTTCTCGCACTGGCTTAATTTGCTTGCGTTGTGGATTTACCACCTCACGTACCACAAAGCCATCTTTTAAATAATATACGCGGTGGGCATAGCTTAGATGAGCGGCATTGTGGGACACCATAATAATGGTTCGCCGGTCGAAAGTGTTAATTTCATCAATTTTATCCATGACCTGTTGCGTCGAGACTGAGTCGAGGTTACCAGTTGGTTCATCAGCTAAAAGAATCTTAGGGTCATTGACCATCGAACGCGCCACTGAAACACGCTGTTGTTGTCCGCCTGAGAGCATGGCCGGAATCTTGTGCGAGACATGACCAACACCAAAGCGATCCAAAAGTGACTGAGCACGACGCTCTCTGGTTGTACGGTCAGCATCACAAAAAATCATTGGCAAAGCGACATTATCAAGGACACTTAAAGAACCGATCAGATTGAAAGATTGAAAGATAATCCCCATCACATAACGTTGAAAATAGACTCGCTCGCTTGGTGGATACGAATAAATATCGTCACCGCGAATCAGAAGGGTACCTTCTCCGGGCGGAAGAGAGCCTTGAATGGAATACATCAAGGTAGATTTACCTGAACCTGACGCACCGAAAAGAATAATATACTCCCCTTCATAGATATCAGTATTGACGCCTTGAAGAGCTTTAAACTCATTTGATTTACCTTTGTTGTAGATAATCGATAAATCGCGACAAACAATAAGAGGCTTAGCCATAGATATTTCTATTATGACATCAGTTGGTAAGGATTCTGAGGAAAACTATCCCCAGAAGCTGAACTTGGGTGTGCAGCATGCCAAGGCTAGCGCCAGGACCGGAGGAAACTAGCCGCAGTTACGTAAAAATATTTAGCTTGCGCAGCATCAGGGTATCAAGACCAACCTTAGCCCTCCTTTCCCCTTGCCTATCGACATCGGAAAGCCCCCGCTCTCGCGGGGACCAGAGGAAACTAGCCGCAGGGCTAGTTTCCTCCTCCTATGTTCTTGACCCAACCGAAGGTACTCTGGAAGTTTTCTAGAATCAAGTCGATGATATTTTTTTCTTGGATTGGAGTGAAAAGAACAAAGTTCTCTGACTGGACTTTGTTGCCGGCCTCATCAGTACAATTAAGCCAGAATTGATAAACTGTCGCTGGTGCAAAATCCACCACCACCTCTACATGTCTAGTGTTGTACTCAATTTGTTCTTTTTCCCGCACCGTTGGTTCAGTACCTCCAGCCACTCCCTCCCGGTAAGTCATAACGCAAGAGGAAGCCTCATCAGTCACCCATTCGACAATGGTCTGAATTCTCGACTCACTACCTGGGAATAAAGTGGATTCGTTGGTAACATTGGAAATAATTGGTGGAGCGATATCGCGAACAGTGATAAATTGAATTGGTTGACTCCGGACCCGGTCTCCGCCCGAGTTTTCCGAAATAACAAAGGCTACGTATCTTGTACCCAGCGTCAAGTCAGCCAGTCGCATTTGGTGGGTAGTTGATAACGTCGGTCGACCGACTGAATTTTGCGCGCCCGTAGTTTGATCTTGGTATTCGACCAAAGCTTTCGCTGGAACGGTGGTATCCCAAGCTAGAGTAGCTGCATTTTCTTCTACTTTTAGCACTCGCAAGTTACGAATGTCAGGTAAAGATGCCTTCGTCTTAAAAGTATAGTTTCGGCTTTGACCAGTAATACTGTAATCGTCAGTCGAAACCACTTTGAAGCTATAGTCAGTAAATGGGTCGAGCCCGATCAAACGAATCTCATGCTCAGTGGTGTTTTCACCAGTTGACGACTGGGAAAAGGCGTAGTTAGTGCCATCAAAACCACTAGTTGGCGAGAACAAAACTTCAGAGGATGACTCACGGTCAGTTGTCCACTTAACCACCGCTGTAGTAGTCTCGGGAATAACCGTCGGCGGACCAACAATCGTCAAGTCCTCGGTAATACCCTGGATAGATTTCACTACTTCATTCAAGATTTCTTGCAGTTGTTGGGGGTTAGTAATTTCGTTTATCTCTTCAATAATTTCCTGCACTGTCGGCGTGGAAACTGTCACTGTTGTTTCAGTAGTTTCTGAGTCTGAACTCGATTGACCGTCCCCAGTTTGGGGTGTGCCACTAAGCTGAACTTTGTAATCAGCCGAAATTCCCTGGTTACCATTCTCATCGGCCGAGATAACTCTGAAGTAATACGTTCGACCAGGCTCCAGACTCTCTAGAGTAACTGAATGAAGACGTCGCTCAGGTACAGGCACCCGAACGATACCCAGATCGGGCTGTAAACCGTAATTAACCAGCGAATCAGCGTCTTCATCAGTTTCCCAACTCACCGTCACGCTTTCGTCAGTGACTTCTTCAATCTGGACATTGGTAATTTCCGGTGAGGTTGTATCTGAAGATTGAGCAACAACTAAACTCGGCTGCAAAAAAGACAACGACAAGACCAAGGAGATTACTCTAGCGCTTTTTTTCGTCTTCACGAAGATCATAGTAGATAATAAATCAATCATACCATTGTTAGATGTCGATTGGCGTAAAGGTGTTAGTACCAGTATGGACGACACTATTCACTCCCAGTGGAATAGCGATACCCCAATAGACCTCAGTTTCAACTGGTGGTAAGACATCAGTTGGTTTAGAGAGATTAATACCAATCGTAATCGGTGTAGTTGATGATAGCTGTAGACAGCTGACGCATGAGCTGTAACTAAAGGTTGAGGTGGATACCTTTTGCCCCTCAGCCGGTATATAAGAGGCCACTCCATCAGTTAAGTCTGAGGCTGTGACATCAACATTAATTGGTATATTGCCGTAGTTTACGATAGTAGTTGAAGCGTTATTTGCGCCCGTGTTTGAATTAGCTTCAAGCGCACCATAATTGATAGTTGAGTCTACTTGCAAGGCTCGAAGAGTATCCATCTCAACACCGAGAGCTGAAGCGAAGTCATAAGCCGCCGAGGAATCTTCAACCTCAGCATAAGCCAGCCATTCCTGCCCCTCATAAGTACCAAAATCAGTTGGATCAGCGTGGAATGGAATATCTGCCCGACAAACTAAATCACAAGTTGAACCGGCACAATTGGTAAAGTTACACTGCCCGGTTTCAGTCGACAAAATATAGCAGTTGTTAGGATCTTCACTGCAACTTGGTCCAACTCCACTTCGGTAAACAGTAGCTGTGGCGTAAGCAATATCAGTGTACCCATTAAAGTCAGTGACCGTAGTCGAAGCAAATACCGCAGTGGTAGTACCTGGGGTCAAACTAATAGAATCTCCATCGTTTAGAGTCACAATACCAATCGATGGGTCAAACTGAAGACCTAACTCAGCCACCTGACCATAGAAGTCTAATTCTGTACCCGCATTAGTCACTCGGAAACAGAGGCTAGTACTAGCGTTAATAGTTGGCGTAACGACATACTCTAGTTCGGTGTAGAAGTACTGATTGACATCAAGACTGGTCGTTTCAGTCGAAGGATCAGTTACCACTCGTCCTGGACTGAAGGTACCACTAGTACCGAAAAGTTGATCAGTTGTAGATAATCCGTTGGTAACATTACTTGAAGTAGCCATACAAACTGGCGATGAACCACAAGCCGCCTGAACCGGCACTTCAACAAAGCTGGTGCCTGCAATAGAGCCACAGGTCGGGGCCAAATCCTTGGTCGCAAACTCTAGCCTGAATTGTTGAGCGTTTATATCTAGCCCTGAGTTTTCTATCGCTAGACGCAGGCGTCTAATACTGCCTGGTAGGCCACTACCAGGGGTATCGAGAATCGCTTGCCACTCCGCTCCTCCTCTAATCTGCTCTACTCCAAAGTAAACTGTTGGCTGAGCTTCTACCCGCGGTCGAGCGGTAAAGCTATCCCAAGATCCGTTTTGGAACCAGAAAGTGTAGCCAAAACCGCCACTAGTGTAGGAACTATATGTCGCACTAGTTGAAGCAATCAGGGTACCTGAATCATTGTATAGATAAGCATGGATAGAGTCATCAGTTCGCCAGTCAACCTCCACTTCATACCAACCGACGGCATAGGTAGCGGTACTAGAAGCCAAAACACCACTGCCCGAAGAATCGTTATCTACAACATTCTTAGCAATTGAGATTCGGTTGGTACCAAAACGCTCGAGACAGACAGCGTAGTTATTGTTGTTTGAACCAGGGGTTTGAACTCCAAAGAGAGTACAAGCCTCATCGCCAGCCGTACTCACATATTGCATCCAACGCAATCTTTGCCCTTGTGAGACGGTCACATCAGTCCGATAAATACCATCGGTTGTGCGACCACTCTTATTGGCGGCTTCAAGGGCATAGGTACCGCCATAAACTGGAGCGGTATCAGTTTGGAACAAACCAGTATCACCACTGTACTCGCTGATATTATTATCTTCATAATCATCAAAGACGGAGAACGTTGACGTACCTGAACTAGTAGTGGAAGCTAGAGCATTGCCATAATACATAAAGGTGGTAGCAAAATCGCTGGCAGGTAATTCTGGGATTTCTACCCAGAACTGAGCTTCAGTACTCGCGGTATAACGCTCAAGCCAATGATCAAGCTCAGTCACACCGTCTTCGGCTGTAAATCTGACGTCCTTGAAGTCAGATTGCATATTGCTGTCGTAGGTCACCTTAACCTTTACGGCGGTAGTAGCATAGCTTTCGTTGACCTCATTTTCTAATCTGACACGCTGACGATAAGTCCAATCAGTATCAAACCACTCACTATCTGGCGCCGCTTCCCCACCGTCATCTAGACGCCAACGGTAATGTGTCTGTTCGGTCAACAGACAAGCACTGTCATCAAAACGAATTGACCCACAAGCATCTAGACTATCGACGTCGAAGCCTTCACCGCCGATGTTGCCGTAACTGGAGGAGAATCGCCAAGCATTTACTGTCTCACCAACTAAATTAACGTTAAAGCCAGAAAGTGGTCCAACCGCATTAAAGCCAACGTTGGCGAATATCTTTGATGGGTTGGCATTAAGAGTAGTTGACGAGAGAGTAATTAAGGGAGCCGTGTTGGTCGCGACTTCAAAGTAACCATTGGCTAAGTTGGTAATTGTCGACAAACCACTAAGCTGCAAGCCACTAATATCCAGACCACTAAATTCGTAGTAATTAGCATTTAACGTACCCCCATTGAGCTGCATAGAGTAGGTGGTAGATGGAGTTAAGTTTTGCATCAAGGTTTCGTTTCCTAACTCACCAACAATCTGTAACGAACCAGTCGTAACAGTCGTCGTAGCATTAGCCGCTAAGAAGACTGAAGCGGCTCGACGACTGCCGCCAGAAAGAACTGTTCCATCAAAATCCTGAGCGTAGCTCCAATATTCGGTTGAAGTTGCTATCTCCAAGTCACCGTAAATATTTAGACTTCCGTCGGTTCCTGCATGATCTTGTGAATATAACGAGCCCGAAGTTACGATTGTGTTAGTAGCCGCACTACTATTCCATTGTCGAATATCCGTATTGGCTCCGACTAACAATGTGCCATAAACTTCTGCAGCTGCAGCTTTAGTATTAATAGTGTAAGCATTAGCACCCACAAGAGCCAGGGTAGTGTTTGTCCAAGTAGTAGCTGCTGCTGCTGAGTTGCTAAATACCCCACCAACTGTAATCGTTGAGCCCGGAGAAACAACTAGAGAACTAAGACTGGCTAGGGTTAGATTATTAGTTGTGGTGGCACTGTAAAGAGTGTAGCCTCCAGACGGAGCCCCAAACTGCAAATTATAGAATGTACTGATACCCGGATTGACTGTTTTGCCGCCAGTACTGGCATTAAGGAGAACTGTTCCGGACGAATGTGTAAAGCTGCCGCCAGTGGCAGTAAACGAACCGGCCACTGACAAAGTACCGGTTCCAATTGAGACCGAGCCACTAACCACCTCAAATGAATCAGCCAGAGTAAGACTTGAATCAAGTAAAGAATAAGTAGCTGGTCCAACAAAGCGGACAGCAAAGAGGGTCGAGGAACTAGCCAAGAGTTGTGCCGAAGACGTTGCAGTCATAATCAGATCACTTGTATTGTGTGTAATTGTGCCACCATTGTTTCTAAAATTACCACCAACTGCAAAGTTGCCGCTTGGCATAGTGACCCCACCTTTAGTAATTGTCACATTACTAGTGCTGGTAGCATTTACGTCGGTCATACTGAAACTACCCGTACCATTGAATACTAGATTGGCGACATTTGAACCATTGAATCTAACTGTTGTACCAGCTCCGCTACTAGTGAGAACTATTGCACCGCCGTTATTGACAAATGATCCTCCGGTCACATTAAAGGCAGATTTTACAGTCGTAGTTCCGGTCGGCAAGGTAATGGTTCCAGCCGATTGTGCAAAGGTTCCGTTTATAGTCAAAGTTGGGTCGGTTACCAGATAGCTACCGGAACCAGACATAGTCAGATTATGCAAATTATTTTCATTCAGATCAAAAGTTCGCCCAGTGCCGACCGTTGTCAGGTTGAGAGTTGAGCTAGCTGAGGTAAATAGGGCTCCTGTACCCAAGATAACGCTACCCCCAACACTATGTGATTGTGTACCAGCAGCTGTAAATCTAGCGCTCGCCTTAAGCTCCAGAGCACCATCATAATCAGCCCCAGCCCCAGCTCCACTTAAGGTTACGTTACCATTAGGCGCAAAAGTCTTACCGTTCCAAACCAGCAATTTATAATTTGCAGGTAGGGTTAAGGTATCTGTTCCGGAATCAATCGCTGTAAACGGAATATCCGCATCGTCACTACTGTCCCAAACAGCCATATCAGCTATCGAGATTGGGTCAGTATTTTCGTGTCGGACAATCACGCGATTCTCATAGAGGTCAAAATTACTAATTGATGAAATCGGATCAATTGAGACGGTTGCCGCGCGTCTGGCATTACCATCGATATACAGAATTAGTGTATCAGCTGGTCCAAAGGCAACATTAGGAATAGAGTAAGCACCAGTACCTGAGTCACAACTGGTGCTGGTTGAATTTAGACCAGCTACAACCAGAGTGATATTTTGGGTTGAGTTATCACAAACGGAAGAGACAATCGTCCCCTCATCCTCGTAAACATTACCAGAGACAGTTATAAGAGCCGCTGAGTCGTCCCACACTAGATAACCAGGATTACCGTCAGGGTCGTCATCAAAAGCCTCACCACCAATGTTACCGGTGTAGTTAGTGTAGCGCCATGAGCTAACAGAAGTACCGGTCGCTGTCACATTCTTGGTTCCACCAGCACTAGCAGCAAACACATTACTGGCAAAATTCTTGGCTGGGTTGGCCGTTATCACCGAACCATCAACAGTAAGCGCACTACCAGAAGCCACTGAGACTAAGTAATCAATACTGGAGAAATCAGTTACCGTTGGTGTACCAGTAAAGGTAATACCACTAATAGCCGTATCTCTAACCTGGACACGATTCCAGTTGGCCGTCGATCCGGTGGCAAAAGTAATGTCATAATTACCCGCTCCTTGGTTTTGTACAGTCGTGGTGGCGGTACTAGAACCGATCGCCGATAGTGATGATAGACCACTCCAGGTGGCTGAGGCCCCACTGGCAAAGTAAACATTGACTTGTCGTTCACCACCGCCTGTTAGATCGACGCCATCAAAATCCTGAGCATGACTCCAATAATCATCGCCCAGGGTGCGATTTAGCGTACCGTAGATATAGAGGTCGCCGGCGACGTCACTGTGGTCTTGAGAATACAATGACCCTGCCGGATCAACGACGTAAGCAGAAGAACTGGAGTTCCACATTCTGATTTGGGTACCAGATGCAATTGTTAATGTCTCATACACATCCAAGGTAGCTGAATCATTAATATCATAAGTATCTGGACCATAGAGATAGAGATTTGAGCCAGTCCAAGTGGTTGCGGCGTCAGCAATATTGTTGAGGAAGACGCCACCAACGGCCAAGGTCTGACCTGAATCTAGGGTAAAGCTGGCATGATTGACTAATCGCCATGAATCTGTGGCGGTGGCATTCGCAAAGACTGTGAATGAACCAGTGCCATCAATATCAACATTAGCGAAGCTTGAGGATCCAGGATAAATCGCGCTACTACCACTCGTGTTGAAGCGAACCGTACCAGCGTTTGATGTAAAAGTCCCGGTATTATTCCAATCACCAAGGACGGTCAGGGTAGAGCTGTCACTAGCGGAGAGATTACCGCCACTCAAGATTACAACATCACCATTTACAGTCAGAGTTGGATCATTGGCTGTGACATTAAATGTACTGTTAGCAGTGCCACCAACCACCAAATCATTTAAGACAAGAATACCTGAACCGAGAGCGGTAAATGTCGGTGAACCAACTGCAGCATCGACTACCAAATTGTAGTAACTGGTACCAGGCACGTTGGCGCCAGCGCCACTAAAGATGATGGTACTAGTGTCTTCAAGTAAAGTACCGGTTTCAGTTAAGACATTTCCGGTTCCAGCGAGATCAAAAACAGAATTGTTTGCCTTTAAGAAGTGAGCGTTGGCAATAGTGAGTCGACCTAAAATAGTGGTGGTGGCGGCACTAGCTGGTGTAGTAGTGCCTACCGCCACGCCACTTCCAAGAACTAAATTGTTAAATGTCCAAGGGGTCGTTCCGCCCAAAGTATTAGTACGGTTAATTGTTGTCGTACCCGAACCAAGTGATAGGACGCCATTGCCATAAAGCGAACCGTTTAGCAAAGTGATATTACTTGTCCCAGTAACCGTTCCAGAGACGATATTCATATCAGCTGTGACTGAAAGCGGAGCGGTAATATTCCAGCCACCACCAACCCCATTAAACTCTAACTGATTAAAGGTTACTGTATTTGGACTAGTGATACCCTTTCCGGTCGTTGTAGCATTGAAGACAAATGTCGAGGAAGCGGCGGTAAAGATTGAGGTGCTAGCCATGACAAATCTTCCGGCTAGGGTGTGGATCTCTGTACCAGTCGCCGTAAAAGTAGCGCCACTGCCAATCTGCAGGGTTCCTTCATAGCCATTGGCGTTACTATTACCAAGCAAGGTGATATTGCCACCTGGAGCAAAAGTAGTCGAAGCAAAAACATACAGCTCAGTATTAGGTGAAAGAACTAGGGTATCTGGTGTCCCAGTAGCTGCTATAAATTGCAGATCAAGCGGATCGTCACTACCATCGTAACTAAGCATATCAGCAATAGAAAGTGGCGTAATATCCTCATGTCGGACAATTACGCGATTAGCGTAAATATGCATGTTGGTTAAATTACCAGACGGAGTTTTAGTAACCACACTTCCCTGTACCCCACCGTTTGTGTTTAGGTAAACCACAATACGCGGATCACCAATATAATTGACACTAGAGAAGCTGTAATTGCCTGTTCCTGCCGCACAGGTAGTTGAAGCGGTGAAGGTGCCACCATCGACGACCACGCGAACGTTTGGCGTTACGCCATCACAAGTCGGCGCTCCGAGCGGAGTTACACCATCGTCAGCATAAACGGTACCGGAGATGATGATACTGTTTGAACTATCATCAAAGCGAACAGAGCCGGGATTCCCATCGTTGGCGTCATAAGCTTCACCATAGAGATTGCCACTGCCGTCCCGGAACCAGACAAAAGAACTTGAGGTACCATCCATTGTTACGTTACTAGCGCTGCCCGCAGTGGTGGTGGCGAAGCCAATCCGGAAGAACTGGGCTGATGGATTTTGACTGACAGTAGAGCTAGCGAGGGTAATACCGGTTCGTCCGGATGCGACCGTAAAGAAGCCATCTCTAAAGGTAGTTAGAGTCGACGAAGCTCTAAGGCCAAAACCAGCGGCATCAGTGCCAGCCACTGTAAAGTACTCAGCTGTCACGGTGGTATTAGTAGCATTTAGACTAAAGGCGCCAGATTGTGAATTTATTGAGGTGGAAGCTGTTGAGGTACCGACTAGATTTAGTGAAGAATTTATCAAACCAACAGAACTACTGCTCGCGACGCGAACACTGACCGCTCGAGCCAAAACCCCCAGCGCTGTTCCATCAAAATCAGTGGCCACACTCCAGTATTCAGTACCAGTGGTACGGGTGTAGTTACCAAAGATATAGAGATTTCCGTCAACGGCAGCATGATCTTGAGAGTAGACCGAAGAAGAGGCGTCAGTAAAAGAGTAAACCGTTGAGCTTGAATTCCACATTCGAGCTAAAGTCGAGCTACCAACTCGAAGTGTCGCGTAGCTGTCGCCACCATGAGTCTTAAGATTTAAATCTCTAGTACCCCCACCCAATATTGCCAGGGTTGATCCAGTCCAGGTGGTATTTGCTCCTGTGGCGGCATTGGTAAAGCTGCCAAGACTGGTTAGTGTCAAACCACTCTGCAATGTAAATTGAGCGGCTGAAGTAAGATTAATAGCCGTCGTGGCAGTGGCATTCTCAATAATTGTAAAGTCACCACTAGCACTATTGAATTCCAGAGTAGCAAACCGTGAAGCGCCGGCCGCAATTGTCTCGGCTCCAGCCGAAGAATTAAAGCGCACCGTTCCGTTACTAGACGTAAACTCAGCATTGTTATCTAGCGAACCACCGATAGACAAAACCCCAGTTGGTAAGACAGCATCACCACCAACGTCGAGATTAAAGTTGCCTATGATAGTCGCGTTGGTATCAGTAAAGGTACGGGCGCGCTTACTTTCTTGTCCCCCTGGGGTGTAGAAATTTGTAGAGGTGGCCATGTTCCGATATTCTGCATCACTCCAGGCGGCTGTACGGGTCGAACTAGCCACACGTACCTCATCGATTCGTCCATCGAAGTTTATATTACGAGCTGGCCTAAGATCGGCAATGGTGAAGTTAGCACTTACGTTACCGCTACCTGTATTAGTAAAGGAAAGTCTTTGTGATCCATTTACTCGCAGTGTAGTAGCACCACTTTTAATTGCACTAATAGCCACATGATTCCAACTACTGGTCGTCAAAGCAGCGCCTGAGGAGACGTTACAGGCAGTTCCTGCATCATAGGCACACAAGGTAAATTCCGTTGGATTAGCTGTACCGCCAGCCCGCAACCATTGGTAAGGAGAGCCTGCGGCGGAAATTCCATAGAGTGATCGTCCGAAGTTCTGTTCATCCGTATTACCTCCTGTTAAGGCATCGGCATTAAACCACATGGAAACACTATACTGATTTTCATTTGTCAGTAGCGCTGCTGCATGTTGAACTGAGTCAGCGCTAATGTCTTGTGCGTTATAAACTTTTCCAGTTGACACCCCAAGAGGATTGTTGGCACTACTTTTACTACCATTAGTGGCACCCGCACTATTAAGAATGGTCGAGGTGGTTAAATCATCCATGTGATTAACGACCACATAACCATTACTCCAAACATTACGAGCACCATAAGTTGCCGTAGCAGCCGGATTACTAGCCGCAGCATTTCCGTAATAAATATAGAAAGTGGTGTTTGTGGTTGATGATAGTGAATTAGCTCGGAAGTAAAGCTCACCGACGGTTGTTCCAGTATTAATCGAGACTAATTCGCGTGGCAGTTCGGTTACGCCGTCACTTTGTGTTACGCGAATATCTCCACCGTCAGCTTTAACGTTACTAAAGAATGAACTATTTAAATCATCGAGATTTACATACACTGGGAAGTTTGTCAGAGTGGCGTCTACTTGTGAAGCTTGAATAGTGATTGGCAAACGATAGGCCCAAGAGTCATTATACCAAGAACCAGATACACCCGCTGTAGTTCGCAAATTATTAAATGATGAACCATTAGCTCTGACAATGTCTGAATCCTGCACCAAGAGTACTACCTCTCCACTATTGTGCGTAAAGACACCCGTTCCTGTGACATTAAAATCACCACCGACAGTCAAGGTCGAACTTGGAAAAGTAACTGTACCCGCTTGAATGCGGAAATCACGGGTAGTAGTAGCTCTCGACTCGGTAAAGCTCCAACCGCCAGTACCCGAGAAAACCAAATCATAGAATTGATTTAGGAAAGCGGTGGCGTTTTGGGTAATAGTGCGACCACTGGCAGTGCTGGTCATACGTACTTCACCATTATTATGCAGGAAGGTACCGCCAGTATTTGAGAATGAAGCACCGATGGTAGTAGTACCAGTTGGTAGGGTCACTGTACCAGTAGCGATAGTCATTGAACCAGTCAAAGCTAAGGTTGGTGTGCTAAATGACCAGTTACCACCAACACCAGTGAATGACAAACTATTAAACGATGAAACACCGCGAGCGATCGTACCAGTGGTAGTACCAACAAAAGTAACTGTTCCCGTCTGGGGCACAAAAGAGTTGAGATTTGTCCAGTTGGTTACGACATTTATATTGTAGCCGCTACCAGAGGCATTAAGCGTATCATCGCTACCAATCGTGACACTTTCCGCTCCCACATTTCCCGCTAAAGCAATGGTTTTGGTAGTGCCATCAATGACCACATGTCCGACATTACTACTTGAAGCTGAAGCCTTAGCATCACTCCAAGTATTGGTACCAGTACCATCAAAGGTAGTAGTGGCTAAACCACTCATATAACCATTTGCTCCCAGAGTAAGATTGCCACCGATATTTAAAGTCGATGTGCCTCGGGCGAGAGTTCCTTGATTAATGGTTAAGGAGCCACTGATATCAAGCGGCTTGACGATTGACCAGGTAGCCGATCCAGAGCCTTCACCAAAAGTCACGTTATGGAAAATAAGGCTGGAAGAAGCATTGTCTAGAGAATAACTAGAGGTGGTAGCAGTGAAAATGATTGTTGAAGCGGCGGTGGTAAAGGTGCCGAGCTGCTGCCAATCATTGACCACCCGGAGAGTGTTGGCTTCCGGTAAGAAATAGCCGTTGTTTTCAAAGTTGTTGACCGTACCATTAGCACTCGGTTGGTAGTAATTGTTGCTTTTAATTTTTAACCAGGCGTCTTCACAGTTAGTTGTTGAACAGAGAGTCAGTACATTACTACCGTTAACACTATGGAACAAATCAGCATCATTACCATTGTCGTA
>JBGSWM010000113.1:0-11602 GCA_041752435.1 Minisyncoccia bacterium
TTCCCCCATTACCACCAGCGCCGCCGCCAGTGCCAAAGCCCCCACTACCACCAGCGAGTGACGACCCGGCCGTGGCTGATCCACCACCAGCCGAGCCGCCAGCGACAGAAGTACCGCCGCCGCCACCAGCGGCCGCCCCAGAATCAGATCCATTCCCACCACTCTCTCCTCCTCCCACCCCACCTGCTCCGGCCGCTGTCAGAGCTGACGTATCAGGTCGCAAAGCAAAAGTAAACCAACGACCAACATCATTACCTAAGGAAGCTTGCGTCATAGTCGGCACAGCTAACGAACCAGATGAATTAGTTGGTTGGTCATTGAAACAAAGGAAGACGGAATTATCATTGCCATTAATGTTGGCCGCGTAAAAATTAGCATCAACCCCACTCGGCACCGTACAAATCCCCCCGGCTGGACCCCAGGTATTATCATCTTGAGTGCCGCCCACAAATACACTCATCACATTACTATTTGTACTACTGAGACTCTCACCCACAAATGGGTTCGTGGCCGCTTGAGTGGTGTTAGTGCCAATTACATCGTAAGGATTACCAGTCTTAGCCACCCCTCTAAAGGACCAGATTTTTGCCGTATAGGAATCAGTGGCCGGTCCCGCAAAAGTAGGGTCGGCTGGAGTAGAGGCGCCACGTCTTAGATACCAAACAGACAGTCGACCGTTGGTGCCAGCTTGAGTTGAAAACTCAACCCAGCCAGTACAGTTTGTCGTACAGGTATGGACGGTATCAACTCGAGAATGAACAACCGCAATTAGAACATCGTCCTCATAACCACCAGCTGGCACAGTTGGGGTACAGACAGCGCCATTAACTGTACAGGCAGTACCGACCCCAGCATAACTAATACCACCAGCACCAGCACCACCGCCGCCGCCAGAACCTGAGATCATGAGCGGGGTTGAAGTCCGATAAACAGCCGAATAGCCACCGCCGCCACCGCCGCCGGCTGATGACCCAGTCAGTCCCGCCGCACCGCCGCCGCCGACTCTAATCGTCAAATCTTCGGCTGGAGTCACTGAGAAAGTCGCTTCAGTATAACCGCCGCCGGCACCACTTCCGCCCGCTTCAGCTAGTCCACCAGCGCCACCTGCACCGCCAGCCGCCCAAGTCTTAATAGTCACCTCTGATACACCTGCCGGTACAGTGAAAGTGCTTGTTCCCGCTGTATCATAAATGGCTTTCTGGGTCGCGATGCCAGAAGCAATCTCGGCAGTCTTTCCGACCTGAAGAACACCATTAATAGCGACAGCTACCGTACCACTCGCAAGAGGAGTAATTTGATCATAGGCAAAGGCTGTTCCAGAAATAATAATACCTTCCGACCACTCCACCGACCATTCGATTAAGGTTGGACAATCTCCAGAATCACAACTAAGACTAGCCTCCAGCCTTAGTTTGCTGTAAATATTCGTGTCTAAGGCAGAAATATCTAGTGGGCTAGTTGTAAAGCCGGATGAATTACCAGTCAGTGCACCGTCGGGAACCAATGTATATAGGTCTGGACTAGACTCATAGTAGACACGATAGTCTATCGTTGACGCTCCAGGTGTGGTATCACTCCAGAGTACTTGTTGCCAGCGCGGACCATCACCGTCGGTAAAGTCTATTGGTGTAGAGAGAACAGAGCCACTGTCAAAGTTTGGCGATATCTGAGCCGCCATACTAATAGCATCATGGAATACTCCACTGGTAAGTGAGGGGGTACCACTCAAAGTTTGTTGCCCTTGCCATGAAGCGCCGTCAAAGTAAGCAAACTGGTAGCTGCGAGACGGAGCGGTACCAGCGTCCTTGAGGAAATTAGTTAGGACCAGACCGTCAGCAGTTCTGATAGTGTCAACTGTCCAAACACCAACATTAACATCGAGGCCAGTAATGGTTATCGCTCCATCATAAGTTGAGGTAGCATAAACTTCATAAAGTGGGTTTACTGTATCTGAGTGTGGGATAACCAAATAACCTTCCCGACCGGTAGTGGTCTCAAATTCACAACTGATTGGTCGACCACCGTCTTTACTATTACCACTGATGGAGAACTCACTATAGGTAGCCCAAGCGGCACCATTCCAAAATACAGTACCAAGATCGGCATCTTCATCAATATAACAAAGTACTAATTCATCTGAAGCTGGATTGGCTTTTAGAACACCGTTTTCAAAGTCGTCTTCCAGGGTATGGGTGAGAGTTGTGGACCAAGTCGAACCATTCCAAGTATTATAGTAGAAGTTTGCATTACCTGTATTTGGTACCACCACCACCACTTGATTGCCTGAAGTTTCGTACGCCAGAGCAATTCCTTCGTTTTCAGGCTCGGCGTTCTCTCCCAAAGTTAACGAGTTACCCCAGGACGAACCGTTCCAGACCAAAACTTCGTAGTCAGTCGCACCGGTATTCTGCATTCTAAAGACAGCAACAATCTCATCTGAATTAGGGTCAGGGGCCATCCTCACAAACTCACAGTCGGTAGCTTTAGTGAGGGCTATAGACGAAGTAGCACTCCAAGTTGTTCCATTCCAAATACTATAGAGAGCCTCTTGTCCATCACAAGAGACAGCCATCAAATCGCCCGAGGTAGATTCATAAGCAATGTCCATACCCTGGTAGTCAGTATTAATAATCTCCGTTTGAATCTCAAACTGATTACCCCAAGAACTAGTATTGGCATTAAATAGCTGGATACTAACATCAGCGTCATTACCAATGGTGGCTAGGGCATATTCAGCCCTGGTTGGAGCCGCTTTTACCTCCGCATACTCAACGAAGGCACCGATCGAAAGAGCACTTTCAGCTGTTGACCAAGTAGATCCGTCCCATAGTTGGTAGCGCGGTAAGAAGGAAGTCGATTCACCATAAGCAACCATTGCCCCTCTAATCGTTGTACTGATTGGAGCTTCACCGGCCGTCACTTCAATATTTTCAGTCTCCCCGGTAGCAAACTGGTCACCAGTAGTTTGATACCAAGTACTGGCGGTTAGTGCTGTATCGACAGTAAAGCTCTGCGGGGTACTCCAATCAGAATAAGCATTCTCGCCCGGCAAAGGATCTCGCGCTCGCACTCGCCACCAGTACGTTGTGTTATCGCTTAAGGCGGACTGGAATTGGTATTGCATGACCTCTCCCGAGTTAAATGGTGAAGTATCGGCTGGCGTAGTTTGGTTGCTAAAGCCAGCATCGACACCCGAATTATAAGTAGTCGAAGCTATAAAATCAGACGATAGTGACACCTGAACCTCATATTCTAGAGCATCACCTTGCGGATCTGTCGTCGCAAAAATAAGTACCGGCAAAGTGTTGTCTACTTTGGCATTATCAAATGGATCATCATGAACCGGTGGTTCAATTCTCTCCCCCCAAAGAACTGACCAGCTCTGTAGCCGAGGCAATGTACTATTACCCGTAAGGACAGCTCTAATGCGCAAGGTATGGTAAACAACCGGATCAACCTGAGCAATACTTACACCAGTGGTATCAAAACCCGCTTCATTACCAGGAAGTATACTGTCTGGTATCAGTCCCCATTCAGTACCGGCAATTAAATATTCAAGTGAGTACTTAATATCACCAGATGATTCATTATCGGAGAAAAGCAATTCGCCCCAGGCATTACCAGTATCAACGTCCGCAAACTCAATAGCGGTACTAGTGATAGTAGCGTTACTAAATGAGGCAGTAATCCCGACTTCTCCCGCACTATCGACAGTACCGTCAAAGAGCTCATCGGTATTAAATTGCTCCTCCGTGGTTTGGTACCAAGTAGTGATGACAGTAGCGGTATTAACGGTAAAGCTTTCTGGAGCAGACCAGGCACCATACTCACCAGACCCATTATCATCCCGGGCGCGAACGCGCCACCAGTAGGTATTACCGTTACTAAGAGAAACATTAGGGATAAACCTGATAATCTGTCCAGCCGTATAAATACCTCTCTCAGACGGCGAGGACAAATTGGTAAACTGAGCAAAATTAGCGTTTGATTCACGAGAGACATCAGGACTACCGAAATTTACATCAGTATCTACCTCTATCTCATAGGAAACGGCATCATTAAGCTCATCTGAAGCCGCAAATTCAAACCACGGCGAAGTGGAGGCGGTTTGCTCATTATCAAATGGAGCAATCAGCTCTGGTTCTAAAGGAGCCGCATTAGTAATAAGTCTCGGATAGCGATCATAAGCACTTAAAAGTGCTCCGTCCTCATAGACCATTCGGAAGCAGTAATTGGTATTGGCAGATGCTGAGTTATTTTCAAGCACAAAGTCCCACTCGGCGTTTTCACCGACGACAATAAGATTTTGATTTTCTCGAGTTGGATTCTCTTCTTCATAGGTCTCAGCATAGTCTGAAGAAGATAAGACAGTACTTGGCAGTGATCGGCCGTCGCTAACTAACTCTTCTGAAGATACATCATAGAAACCGGTTGGATTACCTTGATTACTGTACTCAGTACTCACCCAACCAGAACTGCGCTGAACTGAGGCAAAGCGTAACTCATCCAAAACTCCTCTGAAACCTTGACTTGTCTCACCTCCAAAGTTAACCCAATCAGAAGTTCCAGATTGTACGGCATCACTATATAACCTACTTCTTACGCCATTTAGATAAAGATCTACTTTATTACTACTGTTACGGGTAATAACCACATGGGCCCACGTACCATCGGTCGGATTCGGGATGGTTGTATCTGAGGCCGAAAGCATGCGGACAAACATTCGGTTAGCCGGCGAACTCCAAGGACCGATTTTTTCGTTAGCTCCAGTTGGCCCAGCAATAGCAAAACCATCTCCGTTTGAATTCCACCACATTGATGTCGTAAAGACACCGGCGTAAGCCAAGGCAGACTGGAAGGTACCTCCATCATTACCGTCTAGATCTGTACCAGACCCAATCTGACCATTAACAACATCACCAGACGTCATTCCGGTGTAGGCAACTGCATTATTGTTATTACTTGTACTGTCATTTATTTGTGGACTAGCAGCCGCCGGGTTGTCATCCATCGCGTAGCGTAGGTCATAACCATTAGTCCAAACATTCTGCGAGCCGTACGTGGCTGAAGCAGCATAACCACTGGCTGTTGGATTATTATAATAAATATAAAATTCAGAATCCGTTGATGAAGAAACATCAGCTTTGAAATGCAGCTCTCCGATTCTTAACCCAGTATCAATTGACACCAATTCATAGGGTAGTTCAGTTACTCCATCAGCTTCAGTAATTCTAATATCATCACCATCACTTTGCACGGCCACAAAGAAACCATCTGGTAAATCATCCAAATCAACATAAACCGGGAAGTCAGTCAGGTTTTCATTAACCAGGGTACTGTCAATGGTGATTTTAATCCGCCTCTTCCAATCAGCATCGTACCAATCAGTACCGACAATCGAATTTTCATAACCGCGCCAGAGAGCTGTTGTACTACCTATACCACCAACATCACTCCAAGTTAGAGTCGGGCTGCAAGTCAGACCGGGTGCATACTGCAGCTTAAAGGTTTCACTAAGGGCGGGTAGATCAATATTTAGTCCCTCAAGAGACACCCTAAGGCGAATGGCTTCATTAACACTAACCGCTTCAGCCGCCTCAAGTGGTGAGTTTTCAGCTGCGTCTTGCACCCCGGCTGGCCACGGATCAGTCGGAGTTAGCGCGCTAATATTTGTATACCAGCGGTACTCATTTTGGATTAGTTTGGGTTGACGGACCCAAGAGACACTCCAATCATCTAATGAGGCTGAGGCTTCACCACTTCTTTCAATGGTTGCTTCAAGACAGATCTGTGCATAGGTACTAGTACTTAATCCAGAAATATTTATTGGCTGATCAGCAGCTGTAAAACCGTCGTCATTACCAGCCAGCGTACCGCCCGGAATGTAGGCGTCACAAATACCAGCATCAGAGTACTTGGCCCGAATGGTAATACTGGTTCCGACTGGTTCGGTGGTACTAAAGCTAATATCTCCCCAAGTTGGCTGTCCCGAAACTGAAGCAAAATCAATCGGTCGAGTAGTTAGCTGACCCTCGGCAAAACTAAACCGCTTGGCGGCGAGAGCAAACGATTCTGTCTCCGTACCCAAAGTTCCTTCTGAAGGATCAGCCTCAATGGACGTGCCTACTGACCAACTAGTACCATTGAACTCACTGGCATTTAGTGGTCTGGCTCCAGTGTTACTCATTGCCACTGCCAAAATTACCCCGTCTCCAGTTCGTGCAGTTTGCAACCACAAGGCGTCTGTAAAAGCATCTAAATCAAGTGGTCCTGACCAACTAGTATCAAAATATTGATACTCATCTCCAGCCGCATTATTATCTGAATACGCCACCAAGAAGTTTCCGTCACGACCAGCAGAAGTTTCAAACTCACAATCAAAGGTGCGGCTAACATTTGATTCTGAGGCTGGATCAAGCTCAGTCTCACTCCCCCAGACATCACCATCCCAGATAAAGGCCCCGATATCTGTACCATTATCAACCATACAGAGACCTAGTCGATCAGTCCCTACATCGCGCACCAGCCTGCCTCCCTCGAATTCTTGAGCGGCTGCTACTGGAACATTAATATTGGCAGTCCACTCAATACCGTTCCAAGTGGCATACATAAATTCATTGTCACCAGCATCAGTGGTGACGACAACTGCTTGATCGCCAGATTCTTCATAATTAACGACGATATTTTCAGAGTTTGTGTTTGAGATACGACCAACAATCTGTGAACTACCCCAAGCTGAACCATCCCAGACCCAAGCTTCAATATTACCAGTAGTTGGTTGCACCACCAGAATCATCTCGTCTGAAACAGGGTCCGCAGCGAGAGCTAACCAATTACAATTGGCGGTCGAAACTATGTCGATGGTCGTAGTCGCTGACCAGCTACTACCATCCCAAATACTATAGACCGGATCGGCTCCGGCATCGCACATCACCGCCAGGGCATCCCCGGAGATACTTTCATGAGCAACCGCGAGACCACGATTGTTTGGTGTATTAACGGTATTTACCAACTCTGTCTGATTAGACCAGGATGAAGTAGAGGCGGTATAAACCAAGGCATTCACATCACTGTCGGCAGTCAGAGTGAGAGCAATATACTCATCTCTGGTATTTCCCGCTGACAGCATAGACCAGTAAATTTCTGATTCAACATCTGGTCCATTAGCCTCAGAGCCCCAAGCCAGTCCGTCCCAAAGTCGATATTTGAGTAGAGTATCTGTCTTTTCTCCGTACACGAGCATCGCTTCGGTATTTTCAACAATTTCAACAATGGCTGCGTCACTATCCACAGAAACACCGACAGTTTCGTTACTTAGAAATTGCGCATCTTCCGTCTGATACCACTCAGCTACTTCAATGGTAGGATCAACAGTCAGACTTTCAGTCGTTGACCAGTCACCGAACTCATTTGAACCAGATATATCTTTAGCCCTGACTCGCCAATAATAGGTACCAGGGGATAGCTCATCCGCTGATTGAAGTTCAAAATTTATTTTTTCGCCCTCAGTAAACGGATTGGTGTCAGCTGGGGTGTCTAGATTACTAAAGCCAGTATCAGTATCAGATACATATACACTACCACTACTAAAATCTGACGTGGTGGCAATGGCAAATTCGTACACTAGACTTGAGGCGCCATCTGGATCAAGAGCACTAAATTCAAACGATGGTGTTGTCGAAGCGAAGCGGATATTATCAAAAGGCACATCATAAAGAGTCGGTGTACCAGGACGGAAATTTAGCTCACGACGTTTCCAAATTACCAAGGTTGCGTCAGTTATGTCGTTTGAGGTACCAGGACCATTTCCTTCACGTTCGGTAGTAACACTAATTACTTGTCCAGGCGTTAACCCTTCTACAATATAGACTAGAGTGGCCGAAGCATCTTCGTGACCAGACTGATCGCGAGTGAACTGACTCTTAGTTTCAGCTCCAGTAATTGGTGTGCCGTCTACCAAAATCGATATCAAACTATTTGAGCGACCATCTTCAAAGTTACGAATGGCACTATTAAAGGTTAATTGGTAATCGCCAGCTTCATTAATAGTAATATCACCACTATTGGTGCTTGTTGAATGAGTAAAGACTACAGCGTCATACTGAACTTGAGTATTCCAAAGAATTGTCTCTGCGGTATTTGGATTCCAGTTTGCTCCGCCGCTTAAATCACGACCCTGGAGAACCAGCACATCATCTACTGGTAACTCACGAACGAAGAGGTTGGCCTGAGCTCCACTGGTGATGGTCGAAGTACCGGCACCAGCTTCCGCTATCACACCAACTGTCAAAATTTGATTAGTGGTAGTTGCCGTCACTACACCAGTCCAGTGAATGGAGGTATCTCCATCACTTTCTTCAGCTGGGCTGCGGGTATAACCTTGCGAGAAAATGCCACCATTTACGAGAGCGCCATCGAGCCTAACCAAACCTTGCACGGCCTGTTGAGTACTACCCACTGCCCATGTATAGGGCACACTAATACTAACCAGATAATTTCCAGCATTGGCTAAAATAATCTCATCTGGATTAACTGAATCAGAGTGTGTGTAACCAGTATCCTGTCGTGTCTCCTCCCACTTTAAGTTTTCTTCGCTGGCCACGTTAATATTTGTTCCATTTATGGTTGAAGTGGCTAAGGCGGCAAAAATCGGTTCAGTGGCCGGTATATGTTCAACCAGCAAGGCTGCCTGGCCAGATACAATAACGTCATTGGTGGCATCGACAGTAATAATACCTTCTACATAAACCTCCAAGTAATCTCCGGCCACTAAATTTGGTATGAAGAATTGGGAATGGGCAGAAGACTCATTGTGACCATTTTGATTCCTGATATAGCTACTTCGACCGTAGCTGTCGGGAATTAAGGTGCCATTTTTACGCACCTCCACCCCAACCCGAGTTCGACTATTTAGACCATCGGTGCGTTCCTGTGGCAAAGTAACAGCCACAAAGTAATCCCCATCGGTCTCAATAAAGAGTCTTTCCGGAGTAGTAGAAGTTGAGTGACTAAAGTAGAATCCATCAACTGTACTAGTACTCCAGAGCATAGCTGCAGCCGTCGCATCATTTAAGTCAGTACCGAGCTGTGTTTGTGTTCCCGTCAACCAAGCCATGGACGAGATAGCATCGGAGGCTATCTGCCACTGACGCAATTCCCTAAAACCATCCATATCAAGTGGTCCCAGTAAGTACATGTAGGGGCTGATGTCTGGAGCATCAAAGACATACGAGAGTGACAACTCATCACCTTCACTGAGTTCAACATCTTTCCAAGTCAGAAAAGTCGCCTCATCAAGAGTGGTCACCTCAGCCCCGCTAGTATCAGCAAAAATGAACCCACGTGGTACTCGTTCGATAATATCTCCCCGAAAAGAGCGATTAGCCTTAATAGCCAAAGTTACCGTATAAGGAGCTGGTGGATAAATACGAGTTGGAGCTGTTCGTTCGATATCAAACGGTATATAGTCCCTCACCTCAAAGTAGTCACTGGTCTTATGAACGACCTCTCCAGCCTGATTGAGATGTCGGAGTTGGATGGTATATTGACCCAACTCAGTAGCTTCCTTAAAGTAAGCCAAATAGTCAGGGATATCAGTTACATTGTTTTTACCGCAAGCCCCAGACTGCTCAACTGGTATCTCGTAAATATTATTTTCCGGAGAAATAATTTTCAGCTCTAGGGCAGCATCACAGATAGTGTCTCCTTTATCGGTTAGTGCTGCCAGATTAAGAACAACTTCCTCATTAGGGAAATACATGCTCTTAGTGGTATTGATAGCCAAAACACCCCAGTAAAACTCAAATTCATCGACATACATGCTCTCATTTTCATCGATTGTGACTTGAAGCTTGAATTTACCCGGTTTTAGTTTCTGAGGTTGGCGTTTAAACTCCAAAGTCCAGGTGGTGTCATCTTGATAGTTAATAGCGATCGGAACATCCACTGCCAGACCATCGCTGTCAAGCACTTTGACCGCTGCCACACGGTACTCATTCTCACTAAAGATAGCTGTCGCCACCCGCTTGAGGATATTCTGTTGCGGTGAATAACTAAGGGTAAAAGCTGGCAAATTTGCCATTGACACATCTTGACCCTCGTTAACCAAGTCATGGAATTCAGGACTGATCAAATCTCGTGAATAGCTTATTGTGTCTTTAGCATAATACGGATCCTGTGCTTCATAAAATGCCGAAGCGGTTACCTCAAGCCAAACCGACTCGATGTAGGCACGCTCTAGTTTTTCGATATCACCCACGTAAGACACTCTAACTTCAAGATTAGCTAACTCAGCTTGAGTGAGAGATTGATCGAGAGATACTAGGAAGTACCCACCATTTAGACTATTAGAGATTTCATCCTCTATTTCTACAATCGTTCCAACTTGCCAAGACGTTTCACCGGCATAGGTGTATTCAATCAAAACCTGTTGCGGCTCGGCATTGGCCTTCAATTTTGCGGCCATGGACAAGCGCAGCTCGACATTCGAAACAAACTTGCCCGTCTCGAGTTCAGGAATAGCAAAGCCAGTGAAGTTCATTGGGTAGCCTTGGCAATTCTCCTTACCCTCGCACAGAGTCTCGGCGGTAATGACGGACACTTCGGGCAACTCATTTATAGCTGCGTCTAATTCGTCATCAACTGAATCAGCTTCACCTGTCTCGTCAGCCTCAACTTCTTCTATCACTTCCTCTTCGCTCGAAGTAGCGGTCGACGTCGGAGTTTCCTCGTCTGCTGGTGAAGTGACAATCACCGGGTCTATATCAGCTTCATCATTATTCACCGGTATGTCTACCTCACCATCGCTTGGTTGAATTAAGTCCTCAACTGATTCATTATCATCAGTAAGATCTACTTCATTTTCTTCATCTACGACAGGCTCTGGCTCAGGTTCTGTAGTTGGCTCTGGTTCTTCTACTTCGGGTTCGGTAAACGCTTCTTCAGCTGAAGAATCACCTGCCTCAGTCTCCTCTTCGAGAACATCAGTAATGACTGCCTGGGCTAGCGGGAAGAGACCAAGAGCCTTAGGTAAGAGCCACAGTGAAACAGTCTCGGAACTAGACGGCTCCGGTTCAGGTTCTGGTTCAGGTTCTGGTTCAGGTTCTGGTTGCGTTTCTTCTAGGTAAATTTGTTCACTACCAACCTCTTCGTTCTCTGCTGCCGAATCAGGCCCAGCTTCATCAGTCGGTTCATCACCACCGGCGTTAGTTACCGGAATATTGTTGTCGCTAGTTGTGCTAGTCGCAGAGTCAGTAGAAGGATCAGCACCATCATCAGCACCACCTGAGGCATCACTATTTACTGATGTGGGCTGTGTAACAATTGGTGTGTCAAAAATTTCACCAGCGACCGTCTCGGCATCAAGGTAAGCTGAGTTTGCTTTTGTAAAATTCTGGTAGAGAGAATCCTCTTTTCCATCACTAATGAGCGACTCACCTACCGCCGTCCATGAACCACTTACCTCTCCCGGAATAATGAGTAATTCCTCGGAGACAATTTCTGTTCGGTCAACTGTGGCTACAACTAAATACCCCACGCTAAGTCCAAGAAAAGACCAGAGCGCAAACGCAGTGAATTTACCTGCCAACAATTGCCGATTTAA
>JBGSWM010000114.1:0-5134 GCA_041752435.1 Minisyncoccia bacterium
GGTGTACTCACCTTTACTCTCACCGAGCCTCCGCCAGAACCAAACGGCGCTTCCAGCGTCCTTTTCCTCCCAGGGATAATGGGCTCTCGGTTGTACGAGCAGAGTGAGGTGTGTGGTTCAGAAATAGAGGAGAAGGAAAGATGGGTCTCTCTTTCTGATTGTGAACAATTACGTTTGAAAACTAATTACCTTGGTCAAAGTCTAAATTCTATCTATACTTATGCTAAGGAATCGGCTTTAGTAGATGAAATCGGAGTCGTTTTGGGACAAGGTCCAAATATCTATAAGTCCTTCCTGGCTGATTTAAAAGATTGGAAAGAAGAGGGTCAGATTGCCGATTATGCTATTTTGCCCTATGACTGGCGCTTACGAATCGACGATCTGATGAATTTGTCTCGTGACCCGGTGACAAATAAGGTGACTCTAGACTCAGACGTAGCGCTTAATCAAAGCTACCTATATGAAACTATTTCACGCTTGGCCCAAGGTTCGGATAATGAAAAGGTGACGGTGGTAGCTCACTCAAATGGCGGACTGGTAATAAAATATTTTCTATGGCTTTTAGAAGAGAATGACGATCCGTTGTTAGAGCGTATCGACAGTGTGATCTTGATAGCGGTACCACAAGAAGGGACTCCAGAGTCAATTATTGGTTCACTTCATGGAGTTGATTTGGGTTCGGGAGGAATTGTCATGGGGAGTGAAGTGACACGGACCCTGATCAAAGATTCACCTTTTGGTTTTCATCTCTTACCCACAGATAAATATTTCGCTAGTGTCTCAACCCCAGTAATTCAGATTGAAGCAGGGGTTTATACCAATGCTTGGATGGAACAGTTTGGTGAAAACATTAGTTCTTATAGTGATTTCCGAGATTTTATGGTGGCAGAAAGTGGTCGCGAGGAAGGAGATGCTAGTGATCTGGTAACGCCAGCGGTCATTAATAGCTATGCTTTTACTTATAAAAATCAGTTGGCAGAAAAAATCTCTAATTGGGATGCTCCAGCCGGTATAAAAATTTATCAGGTCGCTGGAACAGGCATAGATACTCCTTCAGGGATTACCTATTTTACTGATATTGCTTGTACCGAAAGCAGTTGGGCTACTTGTACAAAGTATGAACGAAAGCTGGGTTACCGAATCGACACCATCCTTGATGGAGACGGGACAGTAGTTACGCCGAGTGCTTTGAGTATGTTGGAGGTTGAAGGGGTAGAGAGATGGTGGTTGGATTTAGACAAGTATAATATTCAGTCTAATATCTCAAGAATTCATCGTGATATTCTAGAAGTAGAGAATATTAGTGACTTCGTTCTCGCTGTCGCTGCATCTAGCTCTGCTTCGTCCTTCGAATTTCTAGAAACTAACCCGCCGTCGGATTCTTCTACTGGTCAGCGTCTAATCTTTCAATTACATTCACCGCTTGATATGTATGCGGTTCTATATGATGGGGAGGTGGTTGGTAGCACTCCCCCAACCATGCGCGGTGCCCAGTACCGTCGCTTTGGTGAAGTGCAGCAGCTTGCCATTCCTGCTACTGAAGTTAATTTTACTATTTATCTTAAAGGTCAAAGTAATGGTTCGTTTAGTCTGGACATTGAAAAACATACAGGCGACTCCCTTAATGACCGTCTTACTTATAGCTCTATTCCGTCCAGTGCTTCAACTAGAGTACAGATTTCGGTTTCAAGTATTGAGGATATTAATTCAGACACTAGTCTGGAGGTAGATTATGACGGTGACGGAACTATTGATGCAGGAGTTGCTGTTTGGTCGTATGGGGATTCTCTGCCTGATATAATAACTGATGATAAGCTCGAAGTGAATAATAAAGAGACAAAAAGTAGTTCCTCTGGGACGAGAATAGGTTTACGGTCAATATCGTCGTTAGATTCCCCAGCTCCTTTGGTAGCAGGGGTTTCTACTTCTGCTGATTTCACCACCACCCAGGTTGAACTTTTACGACAAATTGTAGACATATTAAAGCAGTATAGGGACTTATTAATAATTATTAATAGTCGTGGAGTATAATAGTGTTTATATGCTTACTAAAAAAAATATAATTTTACTTATTTCTTTTCTCGGCAGCTTACTTGCATTCGCAATATTTGAGTTACGTATAATCAATGTTTGTGATGTTTTCTGTGATCCTTCATTGAATTATTATCATCGTTCTTTTATTTTCTTTTATTTCCTCCTCTTTTTCTCTCTCCTTACATATAAACTACCAGAGCGGATATTCCGCAGTTGGTGGAGGTATGCTCGTATTGCTGCCCCAATTGTTCTTGTGATTTCCTTATACATTAATCTAGAGCTCCATCACGACCCTAAGGGAGCGTGGCAAAATATTTTTGACTCCACAGCCTTATGGTTTCTATACATAATATTTTCTGTAGGCTCACTCATCCAGGTATATCGAGGTTGGCGGGCGAAGGACTAGGGTTATAATAGGAGAATGTTTTGGATCTATGGCCTGACCATTATCATTGTCTCAGCGGTTTTGCTGTATATCTCGGGTGAGCTATTGGTGCGCGGTCTGGTTCGTCTCTCTAGGCACTTTAAGGTGACAGAATTCTTCGTGGCTTTCTTTGTGATGGCTTTTGCCGCGTCATTGCCCAACATTTTCGTGGGCGTAACTTCGGCTTTGCAAGGGATTCCCGAACTGTCCTTTGGTGACATCATGGGTAACAATCTCATCGCTCTCACTTTGGCGGTAGCCCTTGGGGTATTCTTTGCCCCGAAGCGTGAGTTGCCGCTCGAGAATCAAACCATTCAAGATACCACCTTCTTGACCTCAATTGCCGCTATCTTACCTCTCATTTTGATCTCCGATGGGCTGATCTCGCGCAGCGACGGCTTGGTTTCGCTGTTATTTTTCTTTGGTTACTTATACTGGATGCTAACCAAGCGCGAGCGCTTCTCGCGAGTTTTTGGTGAAGATCGGGCCACTATCACTCGGTCGGAGGCTATCTATCATGTCGGTAGAATTTTGGTCGGTATCACTCTCCTCGGTATTGCGGCCCAGGGGATTGTCTACGGAGCAACCATGATTGCCACCGGTCTCGGCGTCTCGCTTCTCTTGGTCGGTATGCTCATTGTCTCTTTTGGCGGCGCTCTACCAGAAATTTATTTCACTATCGCTTCAGCGCGGCGCAATGAGACCGGGCTTATCATCGGTAACCTGATGGGGGCGGTAATTATTCCCGCCACTTTGGTCTTGGGAGTGGTGGCGATAATTCAGCCGATTCACAATGACGTGGTCGCTTTTTCAACCGCCGGGCGTATCTTCCTGATCATACTGGCTATTTTCTTCTTGGTCGTCTCACAAACGAAACACATTATCTCTCTCCGCGAGGCGTACATTCTACTTTTTAGTTAC
Source organism: Minisyncoccia bacterium (assembly GCA_041752435.1). GTDB lineage: Bacteria > Patescibacteriota > Minisyncoccia > Phycocordibacterales > UBA918 > OLB19. Next base: position 3,380 of record JBGSWM010000114.1, read on the forward strand.
CTACTATTTGTGCTCTCGCTTTTCTTTCTTTCCTAGCTGAGATGATATACTGAAATGGTGTTGTATGTTCAACAAAACCTTCTACAAATTCCTGCTCAACTTCGTCGCGGTGGTAGCGGCAGTACTCCTTTTTATTATGATTGTAGGCATTGGTCTTGGTAATCCTTAATATGATAAAAATAACTGATCAATATTTTTGGAACTTTGTTTTTCTCACCTTCTTTGTTTTTTTGTTGGTGATGGCGACAATTATTTTGGAGACAGAAGCCAGAATCCCTTTTACTGAATTAGGGATATTTGACGTTTCCTTGATTGTGCTTAGTACTTGGCGCCTCGGGCGACTCCTTAGCAGTGACCCGATGACAAAATTCTTGCGGGAACAATTTTATGATCTAAAGAAGACTGCCCGAAGCTATGCGCTCGAGGTGCCAGCTACTGGGCCGCGGCGGACTATTCTTGATATTCTCTTAAATCCTTGGCAGTTGAGCTTGGGCTTAGTGGCACTCGTAACCTTTTGCTATTTACTTACTAACTACGCGGTATACCCAATGTTACTCTTGGCTTTCTCAGGACTTATTTCACTGCTGGAGACTGGTTATAATCATCTTGCCCAAAGGGGAGAGCAGGCATAGACTTAAGGTCTATGAAAATAGCAGAATTTTGTCGCGGTATTTTAGAACAAGCCGAGGGGAAAGCTTTGGCTACTTACAGTGAAGAAACTGGCGTGCATGTCGTACCCGTTTCTAGTTTGAAGTTGGTGGGGGAGGAGATTATTTTAGTGAATTATTTTTTTGATAAGACTCTGAGTAACATTGAACAAAATGCCGAGGTGGCGCTAGCGGCCTGGAAAGGTCTCAAGGGTTGCCAAATAAAATGTACCGCTCGCTACGAGACCGCGGGTGAGCGGTTTGAAGAAGTGGTCGCTTGGATTGCTGAAACGATTCCGAGTCGGGTAGTGAAAGGAGTTTTGCTTCTTACGCCGAGTAAGCAGTATGATGTCAGTGCTGGGGCCGAGGCGGGGAAGGAGATTCTCGAATAAATTAAAACCGGCCGAGACTTAAGTCTCGGCCGGTTTTAATTTGTCGGGCTGCCGGGAATCGAACCCGGACCACACACACCCCATGCGTGCACACTACCACTATGCTACAGCCCGAAAATAATCCAGGGGATTATTTTCGTTGAGTGCAATACGCACTCGGTCAGTCTGACCTCAAGACTATACTCACTTCTCACCTCGGTCTGATTATACAAGAAATTTTTTGGACGTGAAGTAAAATTAAAGTGATGGAGAAGAAAAACAAAAGTGGCGCCAATATTGATACTTTACGAGCGGTATTTTTTCTGGTATATTCACCCCCAAGCAGGCTCATGACAGCCGGTCGCGCCCAGGCGCGGTAATGAGTACTAAGTACTCGCCGACCGAGGTCCAACTACTTTTTTGTTGGGGTCGAAGCCTATGACACAGATATTCTATTTGTGTCCGTGGCCTGTATTTATTCGTTCATTACGTTAGAAAATCATGGCCATTAATAAAGCCAAGAAGAGTGAAATCCTCGCTAAGCTAGAAACTGTTCGCGATACCGCTGACTCAATTGTGTTCGTACACTTTAAGGGTCTAACTGTCGGCAACACAACAGCGATGCGTAAGACTTTGCGAGACAACGGAGTTGGTTACTTTGTCGCCAAGAAGACGCTCATGAAGCGTGCCTTCGGTGAGAAGTTTGAGGGCGAAATGCCAGAACTAGATGGCGAAAT
>JBGSWM010000115.1:0-8252 GCA_041752435.1 Minisyncoccia bacterium
TAGAGTGAAGGGGACTGGTGTAATGGCGCCTAGGAAGGCGAGCAAGAATGAGCTGTCAGCATATTGGATAGAGAGTTGATTAAATTGGGCCATAGTTTCAGGGGAAGCAAGGCTTAAGATGGCTTCACTAAAAAGGGCGGTGACCAGATAAGCCGCCAAGCCGCCCAGAATAGAAGCCCCGGCCGTCACCGCAATGGCCAAGATTATTTTTCCTCGATGAGCCATCATGTAGGCCACCATGAAAGGATCAGTGATGAGAGGGACGGGGAGGGCTGACTCGACAAAAGAAATTACTCCAAGTACCCAAATACTGTAGCGCTGACGTAGCAAATCACTGAGGTGCGTGGTCACCTTGTGCGTAGTCAGTGGTGGATTTACCTCAGGCTTAAGCGGTTCTGGCATGGCAAAAAATTATCGAACCTTGCTCCCGGGTGTTAACTTTGGTGAGCTCTCAAGGAGAGCAAATTCTTCCGTAGCACTACTGGCCGCCAAAATCATGCCTTGGCTTTCAAGACCTCTAATTACCCGCGGTTCGAGGTTGGTCAGAAAAGGACATTGGCGCCCGACTAATTCTTCCGGACTGGCAAAAAATTCGCGGATGCCTGAGACAATTTGTCGCGGCGCTTCTTCACCCACATCTACCATTAGCCGCAGGAGTTTGTCAGCTTCTGGGACGATCTCAGCGGAGAGGATGGTGCCGAGTTTTATCTCGAGTTTGGCGAAGTCTGGATAAGAAATTTGTTCCATAAGATTTTTTGGGATTATTTTTTGCGGGTAATAAAACTGTCCAAGATCAAAGCCGCCGCCGCCGCGTCGGTCATATCAGTGCGGCCTTGGATCTGCAGCGCTGCCTGAGTGGAGAACTGTTCTGGCTGTAGATGGATAGGTAGACCAGTGGCAAGAGTGAGGTCGGTCATCAGTTCCTCGATCGCCACCTGGATTTTATTCGGCTGACTATTTTTATCAAGGGAGTGGCCAATCACAATCTCGGTCACTTTCTTGTCATTAATAATTTGCTCCAAATCTGCCAAAAGAGTAGGGGAGTTTTTTAGGACGGTGTGCGGAAAAGCCATCAAACCGGCCTCGTCGGTCAGGGCTGTACCAACTCTTTTGCTACCATAATCAATACCTAGTAATCGCATCTTGGTAGAATATCATGAAAATGATATTAGTTAGTAGTTTCTTATAAGCCAAAACTGATATTAAGTCAGTCTGGAGTAAGTGTTTGCTAAAGGAAGATTTCTCCTTTATTCAATATGATATTTAACCACTATGTCATTTTCTACTGTGGCATTGATCCGGCCGGCTTGAAGATCCATAGTCACAGCCTGGGGCTCACCGTCAATTTCTACTAGGCGAAACATGACACCATTCACTTCAGCTTGCTCTCTTGCCTCGGCCGTAGTTAGGCCGATGTAATCTGGGGTTGGAGTTTTTTGATCCGCCGATTTTTTTGGCTGCTCGGCATTGGTCAATAGGGCAATAAATTGTTGCAGTAAGTCTATAAGCTGACGCATTAAGGAAAGTTCCTCAGGGGATTCAGTTTCTGGGTCTGATGGTTTTGGGGTTGGTTCGGTCGGTTCTTCTCCAAGTTCACTGAGTAGTTTTTTTGCTAGTTCTGAATCAGGTGTGAATACTTGAGACACCTGTTTGTCATTAATTACGTAGATGGCTTCAGTGCCGGCTTCAGCTGGCTCGCCAGCACATAAGTAAGACCAGGTTTCATTATAGTTAAATATGACAGTATCTTGGTCGGCTAGATCTCCTTTATAGAGTTTCACTAAGGTTACTTGTTGTTCATGTTCTGCTCCGTCAGTTTCGATGGGGCCGGCTTTGATAAGGGCTACTACATACTCGTCGTCAGTAACATAGTAATTACTAATCATTTCACTCGGGTTCATACAACTTAGAGCCCCCGCTGACTTTGGTGCTGCTGAAGCAATGAGAAGTAAAGTTAGTGCCAATAAAACAGTTTGAATTTTTTGTGTTGAGGTGATGTTTTTCATTATTAATGATATTACGAGTAAATACCTGGCTTGGCAAGATTCCGTTTAGTAGTTACGTGACGGACTTCTTCATTTCTGGCTTTGACGACTCGTGTACTGGGGTCATAACTTGTAAATTAAATTTTAAATAGGTAGATCTTTCTCCAGCTTCTAACTGCCTGAGAGGAAATTTAGTTACCGCAAGCGACTTGCGGGATATAACAATAAAAGACCCCAGATAAATCTGACGATTTTTGCTTTTTGCCTTACTTGAGCAGAGAGGGAGGCGCTAAACTGATTGATTCAAAACTCAGCGAAGATCCTTTGGTTGTCGCTATCAATTCTTATCGTGTTGCCATAGGGCATCGGTACCTGAGGTTCCGTATGACCAAAATCCATGTTTTGCACCACGGGGATACTTTTGTTGTATGCTCTCACAATTTTCGCAATGGCTGCTTGTTGCTCTTCTCGGTAGGCCGCTCTGGCTTCTGCCGAACACAGTTTATTTAATTCGCGGGCTTTGGCTCGGCCGACGCAAATACCTTGAATTCTTTCTAAGATGCCGCGCTCGCCAAATGCTCTAAAGACCCGACTAACATAATCAGCGGAGGGTATTTCCTCAGAGGTTTCCATTATTAAGACAATATTTTCAAATTGCTCGAGCGAAGGAATTGGTACATTATGCCTTAACATTTCGTCGACCGACTCGACACAGCCACCCCAGAGAAGTCCTTGGCCACTATTTTCACCAGTCCAGCTCCAGCCTTCGTTCGTCTCATATTCTCTTTCTTTACTCAGGTTTGACTCGTCACTCCAGTCCAGCCCTAGGTCATTGAAGTCATGGCTGGGAAGCAGTTCAAATTCACCGCTCTCAAAGAGGGCATGCTTCAGGTACTTAACTGTGTATTCATTCATTTCCTTCTGGTGGGCAAATTGGGTGAAGAGGGCAGCACCATAAAATGAAGGGACGCCATTAAGAAACAAAAAGTTAGCAAAGTGCGAGTTGTCACTATAGCCGAAGAAGGGTTTAGGGTTATTGGCAAAGGGTTCACTCGGGAGGTTTTTTATATAGGTGACTTGGATATCACCCCCGAGAGTTGATATGACGGCCTTGATTTCGGGGTTAGAAAAAGCAGCAATGAGATCAGATATTTTCTCCTCTAGGCTGGCACTAAGCTTTGCGGTGGCAGGAAATTCAACTGGTTCAAGTGCAAAAATTTCTCGAATCCGTTTTAGTCCAAGTTCATGAACGTGCGGCCACTTGCCTGAGGCAGCGAAGCTGGGTGAAACGATAGCTACTTTATCCCCCTTACTTAGCTTTGGTAGTTTTTTCATATCAAATTAATTAATGCAGCTTACCTTCATAGTATAAATGATTATTTATAAGAGTCAGAACTTAAGTTTTGGCTGGCTACTTGAAAAGTAGGTGATTTGGCGGTAGGGTTTGTTTTGGACAACCAAAAAAGGATATCCCATGACAGTTAAAGGAACAGTGGCAGGTATTTTCATCGCTGCCGAAGCTGGTCAACCCATGCAAGCTATTGATTCTGTTAGAGCTGTAGCAGGGCACGGTCTTGAGGGAGATCGCTATTGCGGCGGCAAGGGCAGCTTCAACAAGAATCGACCAGGCAAGCGTCAGGTCACCCTGATGAACGCCCGATTCTTTGCCGGTAGTGGCTTTGCGCCTGAAGAAAGTCGTCGCAATATCATCGTCTCTGGTGTTGAGTTGATGGCGCTGATTGGTAAGGAGTTCTATATCGGTAGCGTCAGGCTTCGTGGGGTGAAGTACTGCGACCCGTGTGAACGACCAACGAAACTCTCGGGTCGCAAGGAAAGCTTCCACGAAGCTTTCCTTGACTGCGGTGGCCTGGTCGCCGAAGTTCTAACTGACGGCAGAATCCACGTCGGCGATAAAGTACCCCCGCCCAAGAGAGGCTATTGACCACCTTGCGTCCGTTGCTAGAGATCACCCTCTGGCAACGAGCGGAGGGTGGTTTTTGTGTATCTTGGGAAGACATTTATTTCGAACTAATCCAAAAATATTTTTTACTGCATAAGTATAATTTACATAAGGAGATAAAACGGACTAGACAAGCAAAAAACAGACTTCTTTTTAATGGAGTTAAGAGGGGTCGGTTTATGTCTAATAATCATGTTATTATTTATGCATTATGACTAATACCGTCGTACTAATAGTTGAAGATGATGAAAATATAAGAAATCTTTACTCCGATGCTTTTACTAATGCTGGCATCAATACGTTACAGGCTAAGAATGGTCAAGAAGGCGTTGACTTGGCACTTAAGCACCATCCCGACGCTATTCTAATGGACATCATGATGCCGGTAATGCCTGGACATGAGGCGGTCAAGAAGATTCGTTTAGATTCTTGGGGTAGAAACGCCAAAGTTATTTTTTTAACCAACATGAGTGATGCGGAAAACGTTTTTTTGGCGGTAGAGCAGGGTAGTGAGGAGTATATAATTAAGGCCAATACTCCAGTAAAAGAAGTCTTAAACCAAGTCCGGATGGCAATGCGTGCTTAGGGCCAAGATCTTCGCAGACAAACAGGTACTTTTGATATGGCCGCTTTCCTACTTTTGCGTGGGGTCAAGTTCCTAAACTAGAATTATTCACTACGCTCTAATTCTAGTAAGAACTTCCTTCTTACAGAAGCTGTTTAGGTTGTCGCCGCATTCGCAGCTGGCAACCTCTTGAGAAAGTGTCTAGACACTTTCTCACCCCGAGCTCGTCTGTTTTTAACTCTGGGAAAGAGTTAAAAACATGACTCCGCTGGGCACGCCGGTACGAAACTGAAGCAGTTCAGTTTCGTACCGGTGTTGTCCTCTCTCGGTCTCGAAAAAATATTCATCAAGCCCCACGGGTGTTTCCTGGCGGCACTTACAGGAATTAGTTGAGCCCTTTCGGTAGAGTTTATTCTTAACGAAATGTTACAAATTCTAATATTAGCAATGTTAATTACGAACTTTGAATGTTTGCATTGATACATATTGATATTTATCATATATTGATTCAATGGCAACTACAGAGATAGTAGATATCGTGGATGAACGAGACAATGTTATAGGCTCAGCGAGTGTAGAAGAAGCGCATGATCAGAAACTCTTACATCGTGTAGCTGGAGTTTTTGTGTTTAATACTGACGGACTTGTTTATCTCCAAACTGGAAATAAGTACAATAAACTAGATGTATCGGTTGGTGGGCATGTACAAAAAGGAGAGTCATATGAAAAAGCGGCACGACGAGAAATGTTTGAAGAAATAGGGTTGGACGTACTTGTTCATCCAGTTTCGATATTTTTACCCAAAAACGCTCGACTCGGCCATTACTGGGGCTTATTCACAGCAACTGCTCCTGAAGGATGGAAGTTCCAGGCTACCGAAGAAGTCTTTTCCTTGAAAGAAATGGATATAGATACAGTAAAGCTAAAAATGCAGACAGACCCTGACTCATTTACTCATGGTTTTTTGAACGCAATGACTGAATTAGTCAGAGTGAAAAAGCTATGAGTACAACATACTTTCAAAGATTAAAAGAACTTGTTGAAAGTGGAAGGCTTAGGACTTACATCATCATCGCTCCGCCTAGAACTAATTCATCTGTAGTAGAACACGCATTAGGTAATTCGTTAGATCTTGAGCATGAAATCCACGAACCTTTTCTTAAGGCCCGGCACGATAATTTTGATCCTGAGCATGGTTATCGACAAATATATGAGGCCATAGGAGGTGAAAAGTTTGAGCATTCAGAGGACAAAACTTCAATTGTTATTAAAGAGATGTCTCATTGGATTGCTAAAAACGAAGAGTATAAGCGATTATTTGAACTTACAACTAGTCCTGTTCTTGTTTTGATTCGCAACCATCTTTTATCTGCTGAGTCTAGATTACGTCGAGTGTTGGTTACTATGGACATGAGGTACGGTCTAGATACTCAGCGTTACTTGCTAGATGAAGTGGCGGTAGAGAATGGTCTAAATAATTGGTTTGAATTTGCAAGTAAATTGAAAATAGAAGGTTATAAAGATCGTCCAGATTTTTTAGAAAACAAGGAAGGTGTTGAGCGCATTTATGATACGCCCGTTTTAACAGTTCAAAACAATCTACTCGATCTTAAGGCGCATAAACACGGATATGCTAACTGGCGTGATTTAGTTGATAAGAAGTTATATAAGGAAAGAGACTATAATTTTTTTGAAGGAGTATTAGGTTCGAACGAACGTCGATTAGAATTTGAGAAATCCGAGTTTGCGAAATTGACAGAAGAAGTTGAGTACTTGAAAGACCAAGACAAAAGTTATTTTATAATTGATACCACTGATTTGCGTGCTGCGCCTGAGGAGCAGTTGAAAGAGATTTGTTTCAAGTTAGGAATTACCTTTTCACCTGAAATGATTAGATGGGGCCAAAAACCTGTTGATTTTCAAACTGAACAGACGTATGAACATGAGCGGCTCTGGTACGACACGTTGTATTCAAGCAGTCGCATCAACCCTCCAACAGAAATACCTCCAAGACTTAGTCAATTTCCTGCTTTTATGCAGTCTTATTTGAGAGAGCAAAATATACCAATATACGCAATGCTGTCCAGAGAAAAACTGATAAGTGACGAACTCTCTAAAGAGCTAAATGATTACGAAATCAGCGTCAAAATTAACGATGGTAATAGAGGGTACCTTGACGAACTTGGTTTGGTAGAAGACAAAATAGAAATAGGAGAAAGTATTTTAATCAAGCTAAAGTATATTGATCCAGTCTATGCTGTATCAAATGATCCGGAACTGCTTACTGACCCTGAATTTACTGCCTATAGAGACATCTATTCTCAGGAGATTAAAGTCATGTCAGAATCCATTGCTGAACTAAATGAGTTAAGACGTTAGATTAAAGGTCTAAGTATTGAAACAAAATTTCGCTAGTTTTTAAAGAGGACACAAAAAAGGGCGAGTTAACAGTAAACGCTGCTAACCCACCCTCAGAATGTGGTTCACTTTCTCTGCCAGTGTATCAGTGGCCGGCAGGTCGATTACGTCGAAGCTTCCGTAATTGACGTTGATTTTGTCGGCGTTGTCGAAATTCAATCGACTTGCAATCATGTCCTCCGTATCGCCTCTTTGACGCATTCTATTTATTTTAAGATTTTCTGAAATAGATATGCGCACAACTACGACATTACTGAGGTCGAGGTCTAAAAGTTTGTTAATGCCAGTAAACCTCAGAGTCAGAAGAGAATGATGTGTTGTAGATTGTAAATCTTTTCTGCGTGTGCCGTAGTGGTTGCCGTTATCGGTTACCTTTACGAGCACTAGGTCTGGATTGTTTACAAAATATGGCGTGGGTAGAAAATGATAATCTTCCCCGTCAACTTCTCCTTGACGCATGAGTCTACTGGTGCAAGTCACCACTTTTCTGAATTTGTCAGAGTACTGCTCGACAAGTTTGGCGATTAGTGTGGTCTTCCCACTACCTCCATCACCAACAAATACAAAGAGCTTTTTCACAGGACTTCTCCTTCAGTTTGGATACAGCGCTACTTTATGTTTACCTCATAGTATGAATTTTATCAAGAGGTTGCCTTTATGCTAGTTCAAGGAAATTGGTCTGCTTTGTATTTTGTGACCTCATCTAATATCGGTTTTACAACCGGGGCTATCTTGGTGACACAGAATGAATTGAATGAATCCTCCCAGTTAGGTCTTACAGATATTTTTTTAATGCTTCTGGAGCGTGCGGGACAAAAGGTTTGCTAATGCAATCTCGAATAGCTTTTTTAACGAACTCATCTTTTGCGAGTGACAGATATTTCATAGCCGACATCTCGCCAACATACTCTAATCCAAGGAATTCATACTCAGGAATCATCTCCCAATCATAGGGTTGGGTAATCTCAACTGCTTCAATCGGACTGACTTTTCTTGGAGACACCCATTCTGTCGATCGAATCCATTTTCCTACCTCAAAGTCTTCACGGATAACTTCGTAGAAATCACTACCTGAAAGAATATAAATATAACCCTTCAAATGAGCACCAAGAAGAATGTTGTGTCCATCGTGGGTAAGGCGATGATAAACTGAGGTTCCGACATTTTCCTTTGTCTTCGTGTAAAGTTCTGTTGGTGCATAACAGAAAGCATTAGATGGTTTGTCAGAGGCAAACACTATATACCTTTAGGTCTGAGCTGTGTGATGCGTGTTGTGTTTCTGTAGGTTCAGCTTTTCGGACTTGAAATCGTTCCAAAGGATACC
>JBGSWM010000116.1:0-3727 GCA_041752435.1 Minisyncoccia bacterium
GTCGCAAAGTCACGCGGATTATAATATGAGACACTCATCTTCTTACCCCGCACCTTGGCCCCCTTGCCCTTCTCTGTCTTCTGCGCCCGCCCCAAAATACTCGCGTCGGTATACGCCTGACAAACTTCTGGAAATAGAGTGATGACATGGAAATGCATAATAAGCATCGTACCATAAAATGGTAGCCCCGCTCAAAACCTAAACCTTATGCTTACAGCGATTCATTCTAGGAAATGAATGAATCGGCAAGAAAATTCGCAATAGTCGCTTACGCTTCTTTGCTCATTTTCCTTTCTCAGTCTTCTGCGCCCGCCCTAAAATACTAGCGTCCGTGTACGCTTGGCAGACTTCTGGGAATAAGGTAATGACGTGAAAGTTCATATTAACGACGTCGACTGGTATGAATAATTTGCTTTATAAAAACATTTTCTCCACTGATTTGATAAACTATAACGAAAGGTAACTTTGATAAAACCAACGCAAATGTATTTTTACGTCGAACTCTACGGCCCATCTTGGGTGACTCGGAGATAAACAAAGAAGCTTGTTCCAAAACAGCAATCACATTTTCAGCCTGTATCTGACCCCACTTGCCCTTTGTGTATTCAACAATATACCCAGCATCATCAAGCGCTGGTTTACTCCACTTCACTATGTACATATTTTTGACGCAACGAAGTAAAAGCTTCTTCTGGTGTAAACGTTGGCTCTTTATCAACATTTAATAGTCGTCGATCTAGTTCTGCTAATTCTACTTCCGTTAATTCAAAAAAATCAGTCTTATCTTCAGATAAGTGCGACAACATTAAAACAAGCTCTTTCTGTTCCTCAGCCGGAAGAGCTTCAATTTCAGCGACTAGTGACTGTAACTTTGTCATAAAAATACTATACCACACTTTCTATAAAAATCTGTACAGCTGATATAGTCAATTCCTAGACTCATCTTCTGGCTAATTCTGCTCCGTATTTTTCTAATTCTCTTGGCAGATTTGAGTGTAGCGGTGTAGGTAAATTATCTAAAGTAAACCAACCAAGCGACTCATGTCTTTCTGGTTCATTATTAACGACATCATCTCTAGGCACCAGAACTTTGTAGCGATAAATTAGCCAATGACTTTTTACCCCTTCTTCCTCTCGGAAGCATTCATCCAAGCCCAGCGATTCTACCTTTTCTGGTATAACGCCATATTCTTCTTTTACTTCTCGCCAAAGGGCTTCATCTAATGTCTCACCGAACTTAACGCCACCGCCGCCAAAATCCCAGCGACCTCGCTCGTCGCGACACAACTCCCCTCTCTTATGCATAACAAAATTACCCTTACCATCGTGACAAAAGAAGACGACCGCAATACCAATGTAATCAATTCCTTTTGTCATATTTTAGTTTTTGTTCTCTAGGGCAATATACACCTCACGTAAAAATTTTGCATCATCTAGCGCATTGTGGTTATGACCAACTGTCGCTGGTACACCAAGCATATTAGCCAGCTCTGTAAAATCATTATTTCTAAATATACTAGGGTCATAGCCTAAGCCAAATAAAATAGCTGCAAAATCAATCACCACTTCGTGAAAACCTAGATCATTTAAACCAGAGAGTTTTCTGGTATAAACAACATCACTCCCGTTACCATGACACACCATATACGGACAATCACTACCAATGAAAGATTGTAGTGATTCTACTGCTTCTGCTCGTGTCAATTTTTGCCCAGTCAATGTGTCGAGTAAATTCTCTTTTACCCAATCACTATACTCTCCTTCATACTCAACTTCACAGTAAAACTCCTCTCCATTCATTTTAACTGCGCCGATAGATAATATCTCTCCAATATAAGGATCCTGGGAAGAAAATTCCGTATCATAAAAAATAATATTCTCCGAGAATGGTTTAAATGGTGTCATAAATTTTATAGAATCTCCGAACGTAATTTCATCCACAATTTTCCCATTTGATTTTCACCTGAACCATCGGCACCAGTTCCCCAAAAATAATCAACGTCAAAGACTTTGCGTAATTCTCTATCCTTTGTCACTCTTAAAATCTGCTCGATTTCAGAGTGCTGGGCCAACTTAGCGCGAAAGATACGCTCCATCAAAGCCAGCTTATCAAAATCCAGCAATAGCTTTCCTTTCTCCTTACACCTTTGACCAATCCGCCAAGCGGCAAGTGGACTCTTGGCCGCAATGATTTCCGAACGTACCTCTTCTACCACCCGCAAAGCCTGGTAGGCATGTTCAGCTGTTTTATAGGTAACCCCGTCAAGCTCTATCTCATGAGCCGAAAACGGCGAAAGATCATGAAATCTAGTTTCGAGAAAGTTTATTGGTTCGGTTGACTCTTGATCAAAATCCAAACCAAAGTATAGATCGTCCTTAGCGTTCATCCAAAAATCCTAGCACAGAAAAAGCCAGACGCGTAGCGTCTGGCTTTTTCAACCCCCGACCGATCTTTCTCCTAAAGTTTAAGACTGAGGAAATTTCGAGGCGGACAAGAAATTTTGCGGGAAATGTACGCATAGTACTTTGACCAAGAAATTTAGTAGTCCAACAAAGAAATTTTCCAGTATTAAATCTTTAGGTCTTCGATCGCTTGGTCTAGAGACTTAGGCTCGGCCGAAGGATTATCCTCGCGCATCGCTTCACTCATCTCCTGATTCATACCTCGTCCGCCTTCTGGTTCGTTGATCTTGAGATTGACTCGAGCGTCATGCTTCATTCCGACGACACGCAACAGAGTACGAATGGCCTTGGCGGTATTGCCTGAGCGACCAATAATCTTACCCATATCCTCTGCATGCACGTCAAGGGTAAGGAGCACACCCATTTCATCGACAGTGCGATTGATTTTTACACTCTCTGGGTGATCAACGAGGGCTTTCACCAGCGTCTCGAGAAACTGCTTATCTTCATTAGTATCCATACATCAATTTTCTTAGCTATCTGGTAAGCAGACACCATTACCAGGTTCTGGTAGGCGTTGCTACTTATATGATACGAGAGCCTAGGAGACACGTCAACAGCCAAGCGTGTAGAAACGCTTGGCTGTTTAAAGGAGAAATGTTGGACTAGGCAGCTACTTCAGATAGTGCCTCGGGAGCGGCTTCAGCAGCGACTGGTTCGGCTTTACGGTTGGCCATCTTGGGCAGGACATTGATCTTCTTGGCATCAATTATCTTCTTTGACACGAGCATGTTGTGCACGGTATCTGAAGCCTGGACACCCTTAGAAAGCCAAGCCTTAGCTTTCTCACCATCAATCTCAATCACGCCCAGCTTTGGATTATAAAAGCCAATATGATCAATATTATTATTACTCTTTGGGCCAGTTCGCTTATCAACCACGACCACCCGGTACGAAGGCTCATTTTTGCGACCAACACGTTGTAAACGCATCATTAACATAGTGGCAGAAGATTACCAGAAGCCGGTGATTCGGTCAAGCTAGTAGACGCATTGACTGCTTTTGTCTGTGTCACCCCCTAAACAAAAAGCCAGGTGTCTAGCGGGGTTACTCAACCCACTAGACATCTGGCTCACTTGGCGTCCATCACACCCTCTCCATTGCCACCAGAAGTCGCCAAGCCATTCTGCTTGGCAAGTCAGCCATTGGTATGACCAGGTCGGGGTCCAAAAACTGGACTCGACCTCTGTTCGGTACCGGCGCAAAAGCAAAGCAGTCGGGCAAGAAACCCAGACTGTAGGCATGGAGAAGCTGGCCGACAAAG